>JALVDQ010000308.1 GCA_027008885.1 Thiotrichaceae bacterium
AAACGAAAATTTCAGAATTATTATAAGGTGAGTTTATCAAGAGAGGCGAATAGTCGCTCTATTTAACGAACTTGATAAGCTCAGATTATGATGATTGTGGGATTTGCAGTCAATTTCTCGTTCTCGGACAGGCTCCTAGATTTTCAGATCAGCCAGATAAAGCTGGTAAAGCCGTGGTTCCATTATGCTGTTGACAGGTACGTCTGTTTTCTGGATGTCTTTGGCAAAAATCATGGCGGATTGCATACTGCTGTTATCAATAAAGCGGGTTTTGACATGAAAGGCGAAATCAGTGGGAATGCTGGCATTAATGCGTGCCAGATTAAATCCCCAGTCACCAAAAGACGGGATATTGACGTGATAGCTGAGGGTGTTTTCAAATACGGCGGCGAGTGTTTGTTGTATGCACCAGAAGGTTCTGCGCGTAAAAAAGGGCGAGGTACTTTGCGTCACCAGAATGCCGTTAGCTGACATGCGCTTGCGTATCATGGTGTAGAACTCTCTGGAGTAAAGCTTGTTAATCGCTTCATTGTGCGGGTCGGGCATGTCGATAATAACGCGGTCATAGAATACACCCGGGCGATTGATAAAGCTGAACGCATCTTCATTGAAGATTTTTAGCCTGGGGCTTTCCAGACTGTGCTGGTTAAGGCTTGCGAGTACATTCAGTTGCTTGCTGATTCTGGTCATTTCAGGATCAATATCGACCAGATGGATTTCTTTTACGTCATTGTATTTGAGTATTTCACGCACAGCCAAACCGTCACCACCGCCGAGTATTAACACTCTGCTTTTATTGCCGGGGATTGAAAGCAAAGGGTGAACCAGTGATTCATGGTAGCGGTATTCATCGCGTGACGAGAACTGGATATGCCCGTCGATATACAGGCGGTGTTCGTTGTAGCTGAGCGATTTTGTAAGCACGATCCTCTGGTATGGGGTTTGTTTTTTGTAGATGATCTGGTCAAAATAAAGGTGCTTTTCCGCAAAGCGGGTAAGCTCTGAGCCAAAGATGGTGAAGCCGATCAGGGTCAACAGAATACTCAGCGCAATGCCTGTCAGCAGCCGTGGTGCGCCAAGATGTTTGCGAAAGAAATGGATATTGGTGAGCGCGGTAAGAATATTGATCAGACCAATTGCAAAGGATGAGCGAATCAGTCCAAGCTGCGGCAGCAGGAATAGCGGAAAGGCAACCGAGCCAATCAGGGCGCCAATATAATCCAGCGACATGACATTGGCGATAGAATCACGCATGCTTTGTTTTTCTGCCAGAATGCTGGTGAGAATGGGAATCTCCATTCCGACCAGGGCACCAATCAGCAGAATCAGGCTATACATGGTGGCATTATAAAGAGCACGTATTTCAGGGAAAACCATAAGCAGCAGCAGACTGCATACACCACCAAGCAGCGAAATCGCAATTTCGACAAGAATAAAATTCTGGATCAGATTATCGCCAAGCAGTTTGGAAAGGTAAGAACCCACTCCCATGGCAAACATAAAAAAGCCAATCGTGAGAGAAAACTGGTAGACGCTGTTACCAAGCAGATAGCTGGATACAGTGCTAATAATTAACTCATAGGCAATGCCACACAATGCCACGAGTAAAATTGAAATCAGCAGTATGCCGGTTTGTTTTTTGCTGAGCTGGAGATTGCTTTGCACTTATTAGTTTGCACCTTTTGTTAGCTTGCGCCTTTTGGGAACGCATACGGAAGTTAAATCTGGCAATATCGTGGCACTATGTTGGGTTACGATACGCTCAAGCATTGTAGTGATTTTTAACTTTTGTTTTATGCGTATCTAACCCAACCTATGACACACTAACCCCACTAACCCTACAACTACATGCTCTGTCTTCTGATACACCCATCCCCCCTGTTTTTTATACTTTTTCTGTTTCAACGCACATTTTGTTTTAAGCCAGTAATGACTCTGCTGGTATTCCCAGTTCTTTGTTTAAACGTTTTATCATGGGCAATGTCAGTTGACGTTTTCGATTTAGTATTTCATAAACTCGGTTAGTTTGCCCAATCATCGGAACAAGATCTTTAACTGTTAAGTTTTTTTGCTCCATGGCAAACTTTATGGCATCAACCGGATCAGGAAAATCCATGGGGTAATGCTTGCGTTCATAATCTTCTACAAGAGTAGCTAAGATATCCAGACGATCTCCCTCTGGTGTATTTGCTTCTGACATCATCAAGGTTTCTATTTCCTGCAATGTATTTTTATAGTCTTGTTCTGTTTTGATTGGATAGATATTCATAATATTATTTTTCCTATATCGTTTGTGCATCAATACAGTCGTATTGGGAATGCGTACCAATAAAACGAATATAAACAATGTGGTAAGCATAGTTTATCCAGACGATAAGGCGGTATTTATTTCCTCCTATATTAAAAACAACTCGTCCGTCT
>JALVDQ010000309.1 GCA_027008885.1 Thiotrichaceae bacterium
TGTATGGCGTGAATTAAGACGGTGCAAGGATGAACTTAGCGGAATCATGGAAAAAGCCAGAATTTGCGCTCATGCAGGCGACTGGCAAGGCTATTTTGAGCTACAGGGCGGACATGAAGTACCAAAAACAAAACAGCCAATTCAGGTGCTTAGAAAGCTTAATACTGACGCAGAAACGGGTGAAGTGGAGCTGAACTATTACGGTGAACCTTTAGAGCGCGTAAAGGGCTTAATCTGCGAGGGGCAAGAAGTTATTACCCGCCTTAAAGAGTGGACTATCCGGGATATTGAAACAGGCGATGAAATCATCTTTGAAACTATCCCTGATTTTGACCTGCTGGAGCCGAATCCAGATAACACGCTAACGGACGAGTTCTTTTTTTATGATGACCCTGATTTGCTGTATGGAAACCCGTTTTTAAAAGCGGAAAGCGCAAGCTTTTCAAGACCTTGGATCATTAGAGATAACTGTAGAGAGTAAAAACCAAGAGGTAAAAAATTGATTATTAAACAGGAGAAAAAACACGAAAAAAGCAAAATCAGGAAATACAAATATCGCATCCAGTGGCTCATTGATAAAAGAGGATGCCTGATTACGCTTGAAGAGTGGATACCGTGGTAAATACTTCAGCAATGAAACTGCAGCCAATGGAGAAAGAAATATGACAGAACAAGAGAGAAAAGAATATGAACTTGCACTCAAGCAATTCAAAAAGCGTTTTGGTAGTGCTTGCGAGCATAGAGTAATTAAGCGTGGCATTTGTGCTAACTGTTTAAGAAAAGTGCAAGGATAAAAAATGAAACTTACAAAACGATACGCGGAAATGCTACGCAATGGCGAAATCACAGAAGAACAGGCACTGGCTTATAGTGCGGAAATGTTTGAAATGATGGACGCAGATCAAAAAGCGGTAGAGCTACGCCATGCAAAAAAACGAGAACAGTTTGAAGAAGCGCAGAAAAAAGCAGGTGTTACAGATCGGGACATTCTCGCGGTAATTGATGCTTACAGAACAGGTCGGCTCATGAGTAAACGCACCCGGGAACGCTTGGATGCAGTACAGGCGTTATTCAGCGACCAGTTCAGATGTTGCAAAGGTGGTTCTGTTTTTTGCTGGAAAGAATACTTTGTAATTTATGGAATGAGCCTTGTTTAACGGCTAACTAATCAAATAAACGCCCTGCCCCGTGTTGACACCACGAGTCAGGACTTCAATCAATCAACTGATAAGGAGTTGAAATCATGCAAGAAAATAATACCAACTTTTTACACAATTCGCCTGCCCAAATGAAGCGCAAACTCTTAACGGGTTCTTTTACCGTAACGATTATCCTGCTGGTATCGTTTATTGGTTCCGTGGCTTACTGGTACGCTCTATCTGTTATGGGTGCAAGTAGCGCAGTAGATGGCGTATGGCGCATTATCCTATGGTCAATGGTTGCGATGGGTGTTGCATCCGAGATCGTGAAAAAAGTCTCTCTTTCTACATTCCGGCACGGTGGCTTGTGGATAGCCGCAACTTTTGTCAGTGTTCTAACCGTAATGGGTACAGTCTCCATTCTGGACGCAAACAGAGAAGATTCCTTGGTTAAACAATCCGACCAATACAAAGCGGCACAATCAAGGCAAAAAGGCGCACTGGATACAGCCAGTCAATACGGCTGGGCTTCTGGCTTTGATCTTGCCAGCTTGGAATCTCAACTACAGCAGGTCGTGGATGATCGCGCAAAGCGACGCATCAAATACGCCACTTATTTATCCCAAAAGAAAGCACTTGAAAAAAAGATTGAAGCAAAACGCGCTTATGATTCAGCCATGAGCATGAACAGCCTTGCAGGTGAAGCAATGGCGCAAGGTGGCACAGGTGCAAATAGTTCTAATCCCCTACTCTCAAATATCGCAACTGTAACAGGTGTTGGAGCTGAGGCATTAAAAACAGGCTTTTACTTAATGGTCACACTCTTACTTGAATATGCCGCGTTTTTCTTTGGTGGCAAGGTTGAAGAGATCAGGAACAGGCTGAATATGACACGGGCGCAATTACTGGACTTACAGAATGCAGAGGTGTTTGGTATATCGGTTGCACAGATCAGCAATGCAACTTATCAGAATGTGCTACAAGCTGAAAATGATCAAATCGAAGCTGAAAGCGAAGTCAAAAAGCTACGGAAAAAGAGAGAAAAACCTGCTTATGCTACGGCTGAAAATGTGGAATCAATCCGTGCAGAATCCAAGCAAAAACTAAACAATGCAAAGCAGAAAAATAGTGAATATTCATCTACTGGGATCGGCTTTTTAAGTGATAGAAATACACCTAAAAGCAAGCTTGCAGATAAAGCACCCAAAACGGCGGAAAGTAGCGCGGTTAAGCATCATTCCAGCGTTTCAGGTAGTCCGTGTATAAACACGGATAAA
>JALVDQ010000310.1 GCA_027008885.1 Thiotrichaceae bacterium
TGCCTATCGTGTCTGGGTTTCAGAAATCATGTTGCAACAGACGCAGGTAAAAACAGTCATCCCCTATTACCAGAGATTTATGCAGCGCTTCCCTGATGTGCAAACTCTGGCGGAGGCAGATCTGGATAGCGTATTAAAGCACTGGTCGGGGTTGGGATATTATGCGCGTGCGCGTAATTTGTACAAGGCAGCGAAACAGGTCTGTGATGAGTTTTCGGGAGTCTTTCCGGTGGATCTTGAGGCTTTGCAAAGCCTGCCCGGTATTGGTCGCTCTACCGCTGCTGCCATTCTCTCGATTGCCTATGGTCAAAAACAGGCGATACTGGATGGCAATGTGAAGCGTGTTTTGAGTCGTGTTTTTGCCATCGAAGGCTGGTCTGGCAAAGCGTCTGTCTTAAGAGAGATGTGGTCAGTGGCAGAAAGGCTTGTCCCGGAAAAGCGTAATGCCGCTTATACTCAGGCGATTATGGATCTGGGTGCAAGTTGCTGCACACGCAGCAAACCGCAATGTGAGCGCTGTCCGTTTGAGGCAGATTGCCTTGCTTTTCAGAAAGGTGATATTGAAAAATATCCAGCCAAAAAGCCGCAAAAGGCACGTCCAGAAAGATTTGCGGTGATGCTGATTATGCAGAACCATAAAAAAGAGATTTTTATGCAGAAGCGTCCACCCACCGGGATTTGGGGCGGTTTGTGGTGCTTTCCCCAGTTTGATAATGAAGCACTGGCAGAGGCGTGGCTAAGCGAGCACTTTATGCAATCTTTGCAGGATGCTAAAAGACTGCCTGCCTTTGTGCATGTGTTCAGCCATTTTAGCCTGAGCATACAGCCAATTGTGCTGAACTTGAAAAAAAGCTCAACAAACCACATTCTAAAAAGCCACATGAATAATAGAGTGATGGAGACAGACGAAATACTCTGGTATAACATGGACGACGAATTTGAAGGCGGACTGGCAACACCCGTCCAATCTTTACTGAATAAACTAAAGGACAATTAATATGGCACGTATGGTCAATTGTGTAAAATTAGGCAAAGAAGCAGAAGGGCTGGATATGCTTACCTATCCAGGTGATCTGGGGCAGCGCATCTACGACAACATCTCAAAAGAAGCCTGGCAGGCATGGGTCAACCATCAAACCATGCTAATGAATGAGTATCGCCTGTCACCCATTAATCCCAAAGACCGCAAGTTTCTCGAAGAGGAAATGGAAAAATTTCTGTTCGGTGAAGGTCCATCGGCAATAGATAATTTTGTGCCTGAGTAGTTGCCAAAAATATATCAAAACACGGGGGGATGGGTGTATCAATGTTAATACATACCCATCCCCCCTTTTTTTTATATATTTTGTCGATTGTATGAGTTGTAGGGTTTGGTTGGTTTCGCATGGCTACACCAACCCTACGCAACTTTGTCGACTGTATGAGTTTTAGCTAAGTGATTCCTGTGGGGATACTGAATCCCTACGTTCGTCTTCGATTTGTTGACAGAATACAACTCGCTGTATAATTATTAGGCTTGATTTATTATTTAGAGAATGATTCGTATGTTATTACCTGCTAACCAGCTGGAAAAAGCACTGCATAAGGCGGCTGCAGATCATACCCAGGCTCCTGCCTTTTATGAGGAACTTATACAATCCAATGTCTTTATTTTGGGCAAGCCGGAAGAAAATCAAGACACAGGCAAAATAGTGCTGGAAGAAGAACAGGCATTAATCATCCAGCACTGGGAGCGTGCAAACGATAAAAGCCCCGTCGTCCCGTTTTTTACTTCCTTGCAAATGCTGCAACAGGCTATTGACACGGATGAACCTTATCTGGAGCTTCCTGCTGAAGCACTGTTTCAACTCACGATGGGAGTATCGCTGGTTTTAAATCCTAATTCCGAGTTTGGCATGGAGTTTGAGCCAGAGGACATTGCCGTGTTGCTTGATAAAGACTTGATGCTTAACAACGAATTTACACTGGATGAAGAAACGGAAGTTTTGCTGGGGATTCCTGCCGACATTCCATCTGCTTTTACAGCTATGCTCTCGGATTTTTTCTCCAAACATCACCAGGTTGAGTCTGCTTATCTCGGAACTATCCAGATTCCCGAAGACGATGATGAAGAGCATTTAATGGTTGGTTTAAAAGGTCGGGGTGATTTGAGCAAGATTATTGAAACGGCAATCCAGAAACTCTCGCTGGTTGATGATATTGGCTATGAAACAATTGATTTTTATGTGATTGATCAGGACGACCCCGATATAAGTGAATTTATGTGCGATAATATTACGCCTTTTTATGTCGCTGAATCACGAACGGTTCATTAAGTACCCGCTCAAAATTAATCTAACAATTTAGCCCCTGTTTTCTGATCTTCTTCGTTATTGCTTTGGTCACATAGCCCGCT
>JALVDQ010000311.1 GCA_027008885.1 Thiotrichaceae bacterium
TGGATTTTTCCTCAATTCTCGTTAAATAGAATAACTATTCGCCTCTAATTGATAAAAAATCCAGCTCAAATCTGCTTCCCCTCGCTACGACTCATATTCCCGGACAGGTTCCAAGAACCTCTGTCCGGGAATAGTGAGACTACTCTGTTGGATTACGCTACGCTAATCCACCTACTTATTAGTAAATCAACAGGTTTAACCCGGCACCCATACAATTAATGTATGTCTTTCCAGTATTCCTTTTCAAGTAAATAAGCTACTCCGAAGAATAACAACAAGAACAGGATAACGAAAATACCGATAGTATAACGTGACAATTGTGCTGGCTCACTTACATAAGTCAGGAAGTTGGTCAAGTCCCGTACCATCTTGTCGTACTCGGCAGGAGACAGTTTACCCGGCTTTTGCAAAACCAGTTTGGGTGCGCCATGATGCTCACCCTCGCCCTCTGCATGTTCAAGCACTTGCCAGCCCTGCAAATTACCTAATACATGAGGCATACCCACTTTATCAAAGACAATATTATTGACACCCGTTGGACGTGAAGGATCAAGGTAGAAACCTTTCAGATAGGAATAAATCCAGTCTGGTCCACGCGAACGACCAACAAGAGACAGGTCAGGAACGCTTGTACCAAATGCCTGTGCAGCAGCTTTTGGAGAATAGGCATTCTTCATTAACTCGCCTGTCTTTGTCTGCTTGCCTTCTTCATCGTAGGTGAAAATTATTTCTTCTTTAAGCAATTTCGCCACATCATCTTCACTAAAGCCGTTATCAGCATTCAAACCAATGTCTTCGGCAACACGATTGTAGCGACTAAACTTGAGCGAATGACAACCCATACAATAGTTTACATAGTACTTGAAACCACGCTGTAAACTTGCTGTATCATGCACATCAACATTGGCAGACTGTAATGGCAGTTTATGACCTGCGCCACCTACACTACCTAAAATACCCAGAACCACAATTGGAACTAATAAAACAAATACCCATTTACGAATACTATTACTCATGATGTAACCCTCTCTGGAACTGGCTTCTCCGCATTACAGCGACGCACCAGGAACGGTAGTAACAAAGTTAAAGACAAGTAACCAACAGGCCACACCCATTGCCACATAATCTGCTTGGCGCTGACTGCATCTTCGGGGTTATAACGCACGAAGTCAATAAGCAGAACCGCACCCACCAAAACGATATACCAGATAAGATAACGCCCCGGCTTGGCTGTATTGCTATGAGCATACAAGACCGCAAAGAACAGGAAGTATATTTCTGTCATGCGCACACCCATTTCCTTAAACTCAGGTGTTACCGGCTTAACACCAAGGTAGCCAAGAACTATAAAGACGGCTGCAAATATTGCCAGATTGATCATATGTGCTGTACTGCGATAGCGCCATGATTTAATTGGGTTACGATCAATCCAGGGCAACAGGAACAGCATTACAATCGCACCAAACATTGCCAAAGTACCCGCAAATGGCGCTAACGTAACCGCACGAAGCACTGTATAGAATGGCGTAAAATACCAAACGGGTGCAATGTGTTCTGGTGTCTTCAACGGGTTAGCAGGCTCAAAGTTCGCGTGTTCGAGGAAATAACCACCCATTTCAGGTATAAAGAAAATAATTGTAAAGAACACCATAAAGAATACTGCAATCGCAGGAATATCGTGAACAGTGTAATAAGGATGGAAAGGAACACCATCAAGCGGAACACCTTTATCATCTTTTAGTTTCTTGATCTCGATACCGTCCGGGTTATTTGAACCCACTGTATGTAATGCAACGATATGCACAAATACCAGTGCCACCAGAATCAGTGGAACAGCTGCTACATGGAATGCAAACAAACGGTTCAGGGTTGGATCAGAGATTACATAGTCACCCCGTATCCATAGTGACAGCGCATCCCCTACAACAGGAATCGTATTAAACAGGTTGATAATTACCTGCGCACCCCAGAATGACATCTGCCCCCAGGGTAACAAATAACCCATAAACGCCTCTGCCATGAGTGCAAGGTAAATAGCCATACCTATCAACCACACCAGCTCGCGCTTGCCTTTGTATGAACCGTACATCAAGCCACGATACATATGGAGATAGACCACAATAAAGAAAGCCGAAGCACCGGTTGAGTGCATATAACGAATAAACCAGCCACCCGGCACATCACGCATAATATATTCAACTGAAGCAAAAGCTAATTGAGCATCCGGTTTGTAGTGCATGGTAAGAAAAATGCCTGAAACAATCTGGATAACCAGCACCAGCATTGCCAAAACACCAAAGTAATACCAGAAGTTAAAGTTTTTTGGCGCATAGTATTCTGACATATGCGCTTTCCAGGTTTCGATAATTGGAAAACGCTCATCAAACCAGCCTAAAATACCTGTTGCTTCTGTTGTTCTAGGATAAGCAGCCATTATGCAGCACCTCCATCTTCACCAATTCGTAAGAGATTATCCGTTTTATAAAAATGAGGCGGAACAACCAGATTAGTTGGTGCTGGTACATTCTGAAACACGCGTCCTGCCAAATCAAAGCGTGATCCATGACAGGGACAATAGAAGCCACCCTTCCACGAAGCACCCAGATCAGCCGGAGCAACCTCGGGACGATAGGTAGGAGAACAGCCCAAATGCGTACAAATACCAATTAAAACCAGAATTTCAGGCTTGCGCGAACGTGTTTTGTTCTTTGCATAAGGAGGTTGTTGTGATTCAACCGTGGAATCAGGATCAACCAGTAACGGATCATTGCTGGGTAAATCCTTTATCATCTGCTCGGTACGTTTTACCAACCAGACTGGCTTTCCACGCCAAATAACCCTGACCAGCTGCCCCGGTTCAATCTTGCTAATATTGTATTCGACTGGCGCACCAGCAGCCTTGGCTCTCGCACTTGGCATCCATGACATAAGAAGCGGTGTCGCAAATGCTGCCGTGCCAGCAGCGCCCACAACCGACGTTGCAGCAATCAGCAAGCGCCTGCGCTTTTTATCTACTGTATTCGAATCAGAATCTGACATGATTCATGTTCTCCACGTAAAAATAATTAAAAACCTGTGGTATTAGCCCAATCAGCCCATGACCAATACCGCCCTGAAAAATCCGCTGTATCCTCGCTTAACTCAGCCAGAAGGTCAAGTTAAAAACCAGAAAACAGCACTTTTGTTGACTTATTACAACAGTTTTTAAACTATAAAAAAATACCCACTCTGAGGTGGGTATTTTTAATTTTTCAGAAAATCAGAAAGCTTTAAGCGATACCCAGCTTTTTGGTCACTTCTTCAACAACCTTGTCACTCGATGTAGCCACAACCGTAAACAACTGACCTTTCTTATCATAAAAATCAGCCAGAGGCGCAGTCATTTCATCATAAGTATCCAGGCGCTTGCTGATCGCCTCAACAGTCTCATCAGCGCGTTGTACTGTTTTACTGCCGCACTTGTCACAGATACCCTCAACCTTGGAAGGCATGCTTTTAACATTATAAATCGCCTGACACTCAGGATTCTCACAGGTACGGCGCGTAGTTAAACGGTCATAAATGACATCACGAGGCACATCCAGATTCACCACAAAATCAAGCTTTGCGCCAATTTTATCGAGTAATACATCAAGTGCTTCTGCCTGTGGAATTGTGCGTGGAAAGCCATCCAGCAAGAAACCATTTTTACAGTCATCTTCCTGCAAACGCTCTTCCATAATTCCCATGATTAATGAATCAGGCACAAGATCGCCCGCATCCATATAAGCTTTCGCCTCTTTACCCAGGTCAGTGCCTGCGTTTACCGCACCACGCAAGATATCGCCTGTCGAAATTTGCACAGAACCATCAATTTTAGTTAATAATTTGGCAACAGTGCCTTTACCGGCGCCAGGTGCGCCCAATAGAATCAATTTCATCGTATTTTTCCAGTTGGTTAAAATTTTAGTGGGCGCATTCTAATGAAATGTGCAGTTGTAAGCAAATCGACTTCGGTTATACTTCACATTTTTTTACAGCACAAACTAAATTATGAATCTTTCAGCTCTTACCGCCCTCTCCCCCGTTGATGGTCGTTACGCAGGCAAAACCAGCAAACTTCGCCAGTTTTTCAGCGAATACGGATTAATTAAACACCGTGTCCTGATTGAAGTACGCTGGTTTCAGGCACTTGCCAGTCATCCCGAAATTAAAGAAGTACCGCCTTTTTCAGATGATGCAAACCAGGTTCTTGAAGATATTCTGGAAAACTTTGATGAAAGTGATGCACAACGCATTAAAGACATTGAGCGCACCACCAACCATGACGTCAAGGCAGTTGAATATTACCTCAAGGAAAAAATCGCGGATAATGACGAGCTAAATGCGCTAAGCGAATTTATTCATTTTGCCTGCACCTCAGAAGATATTAACAACCTCTCTCACGCACTCATGCTAAAAGGCGGACGCGATACGGTACTGCTGCCTGAAATACAACAACTGATTGACGCGATTACCGCACTGGCAACAGATTATGCAGAAGTCCCGCTGCTCTGCCGAACTCACGGACAACCCGCCTCACCCTCAACACTTGGCAAGGAAATGGCAAATGTGGTTTATCGCCTGAAACGTCAACAAAAACAGATTACTGATGTGGAAATCATGGGCAAAATCAACGGCGCAGTTGGCAACTACAATGCACACCTGAGTGCCTACCCTGATCTGGACTGGGAAAAATTTGCCAAAGATTTTGTCGAATCACTCGGAATCAGCTGGAATCCTTACACCATCCAGATTGAGCCACACGATTATATTGCCGAGCTGTTTGACGCCGTGGCACGTCATAATACGATTGTAATCGACTTCTGCCGTGATATTTGGGCTTATATCTCAATCGCCTATTTCAAGCAAAAAGTGATTGCTGGCGAGGTTGGTTCATCCACCATGCCGCATAAAGTCAACCCGATTGATTTTGAAAACGCAGAGGGCAATATGGGCATTGCAAACGCGATCATGGGGCATCTGTCACAAAAACTGCCGATTTCACGCTGGCAGCGCGACCTTAGCGACTCAACCGTTTTAAGAACACTGGGCGTCGGTCTGGGACATACCAGCATAGCAATCCAGTCAGCACTTAAAGGCATTTCCAAACTGGAAGTGAATGAAGAAGCGATAGCAGCAGACCTGGATAACAACTGGGAAGTTCTGGCAGAACCCATTCAAACCGTGATGCGTCGCTATGGCATCGAAAAACCGTATGAAAAGCTAAAAGAACTCACCCGTGGACAACGCATAAACGCTGAAATTATGGCAGAGTTTATTCAGACTTTAGACATCCCTGATCATGCCAAACAAGATTTGCTGGCGATGACACCCGCAAATTACATTGGCAATGCAGTTGAACAGGCAAATAGAATAGCGGAATGAGAGCCGAGATTATAAAATACCCATCCCCCCCTTTTTTACATATTTTTATATTTGTAATTTACCCCCGTATTCCGCACGGCTGCATACGGGCTACGTTGCTACCCATCCCCCCCTTTTTTATATATTTTTACATTTGCAACCTGTCCCCGTATTCCGCATGGCTACATACGCGCTACGTTGCTACATGCTCTGCCCTCTGTCTTCTATCCTCCGTCTTCTGTCTTCTGCTACCCATCCCCCCTGTTTTTTATATATTTTTTAAGACAATGCAACAAAGAACTGTAAATTCAAATCGCACCATTCTCAGCGTAGCCGAATTAAATGCGGAGGTTAACCAGCTTCTTGCTCATGGTTTGCCGCTGCTTTGGGTTGAGGGTGAAATCTCCAATCTGGTGCGTCCTTCCTCCGGTCATCTGTATTTCTCCTTAAAAGACAGCAAGGCACAGATACGCTGCGCCATGTTCCGTAATCGCAATATGAAACTCGGCATCAAGCCGGAAAATGGCATGAAAGTGCTGGTGCGCGGACGCATTGGTCTGTATGAGCCACGCGGTGACTACCAGCTCATTGCCGAACACATGGAAGATGCCGGCATCGGTCTGCTACAACGCCAATTTGAAGCACTCAAGCAAAAACTCTCGGCAGCCGGACTCTTTGCCGAGGAGCACAAACAGGAGCTACCCGAGTTTCCTCGCCAGATTGGTGTTATTACCTCCCCTACTGGTGCGGCAATTCGGGATATTTTGCATGTTTTACAACGCCGTAGCCCACATACGCCTGTACTGATCTATCCGGTAGCGGTTCAGGGAGAATCTGCCAAAATTCAAATCGAAACGGCGATACGCAAGGCAAATATTGAGCAAAAATGCGATGTTATTATCCTCGCACGAGGGGGTGGATCAATTGAGGATCTGTGGGCATTTAATGAAGAAAATGTTGCCAATGCAATATACCATTCAAACATCCCCATTATCTCTGGAATTGGGCATGAAATAGATTTTACGATTGCAGATTTTGTCGCCGACGTGCGCGCCCCAACGCCCTCCGCCGCGGCTGAACTGGTGACAGAAGAAAACAGGCAACTACTCACCAACATTATCCAGAACCGTCTCTGGTTGCGGCAGAAAATAACTCAAATCATCAGGCAACACAGACAAGCCCTGGAATGGCTGGATTCACGCCTGCGCTTGCAAAAACCCTCAAATAAAATTCAGCAACAATTTCAGAAACTGGATGAATACGAAAACCGGCTACATTATTTTATCCGCCAAAGCATCAATAACAGGCAACAAAAACTCGAAAATATTCAGCGACAATTAAAAACAAACAGCCCCTCGAGCAAAATCAGGAAAGACTGTGAACATTTACTGCAATATCAAATCCGTCTAAAACAGGCAATAGACAAGACATTACAACAAAAAAAATCACAGTTTAATGTCGCAATGGCAACACTGGACAGTATCAGCCCCTTAAAAACACTCGACAGAGGCTATGCCCTTATTCTGGATAAAAAAACGGACAAACTGATTAGCGAAGCAAGTCACTTGAAACCGCAGCAAAAAATCAAAATCAGGTTAAGAGATGCTACTGCGAATGCAGTTATAGAAAAATAGACTACTTATCAATCCCAACTGGCACAAAGTTTTCAGGACACAAAAAAGCCGACCTGTCAAAAGATCGGCTTTTTTCTGCTATTTCTAACTAATTAATTAATCACGGAGAGGATTATTTTGCTTCAGTAGAAGCTGCTGGAGCTGCGGTAGTTGCTGCTGAAGCCGCTGGAGCTGTTGCAGCCGCTGCCGCTTGCTGGGCTTTCTGGTGAGCTTCCATTGCTGCTTTTTGCTGAGCCGCAATTTGCTTCGCCATTGCTTCGTACTGCTTGCGCTGAGCTTCCATTTGAGCCTGCATCTGCTCAAAAGTAGGAGCCTGTGAACGAGGCATTGCATAACCAGGCGCCATCATGCGAGGCTGTGGCATCATTTGTGGGCGTGGAGCGTACATTGCGCCAGGAGCGTATCCGCCAAAGTTGTTATAGCCCCAGGGTGAACCATAGCTGTCACCACTGTTAGCACCATAACCACTACCAGTAAAGTTACCTGCTGTATTGCCGTTGCCTGCCCAGTTACCTGACGTATTGCCGTTACCACGACCATTACCTTGCAGATTACCCGCAGTATCCATATCTGTCTTGCCTTTACCTTTGAAAGTGATAGTGAAGTCTACTTCACCGTCTGCGTCGCCTTTACCAGTTCCCCAGCCCTGACCGGAACCTTGAACATCGCCAGAACCGTTTCCGGCACCAGAGGTGTTACCCTGTGCGTTTCCATAGCCCTGACCTGAACCAGTGCCATTATTCCAGCCATCCCACCAGTTGGCTGATGCAGTTCCTGAAAGAGCAATTAATGCTGCGAATGTTGCGATACGTAATTTCATTGTAAATCTCCTAACGATTTTTTGTTTGGTCTTGGTAAAATATAAATTCAAGTTGTCTGTTAACTTAAGCAAATTCTAATATACTAATATTAGAATTGCAAACAAAAGGTTCAATTTTTTTTACAAAATATCCCATTAGAGAGAGTTAACAGTTGCGTGTATATACAGTCTAGGATAAATTCATGCAACAAATATTTTTTTCTTCTATGATTAATTTTACCAGGCTCATAAATAATATAAATCAACAGGACGACCAAAAATATGGCTATTGCACCCCTGATGCTTGATCTTCATGGCATTGAATTATCAAAAGAAGAAATAGAACTACTGCAACACCCCCTGACGGGTGGCATTATTTTATTTGGCAGAAATTACGAATCCACCGAACAGCTTTCTGTCCTGGTTGATTCCATCCGCAAATCCGCAAACAAGCCATTCCTGATATCCGTTGACCATGAAGGTGGCAGGGTACAGCGTTTTAAATCCGAATTTACCCGCTTGCCTGCCGTTGCCAAAATTAGCGAATACGATCATGCCCGGCAACGCGCCTATCATCATGGCTGGTTAATGGCTGCCGAATTGCGCGCCATGGATATTGATTTCAGCTTTGCTCCAGTGCTTGATGTGAATTATGGCGTAAGCGAAGTCATCGGTGATCGCTCCTTTCACAAGGAACCCCAAACCATTTCACTCCTCGCCAAAGAATATATTAGCGGAATGCATGACGCGGGAATGGCATCCACAGGCAAGCACTTTCCCGGACACGGTGCCGTCGCGGAAGATTCACACCATGACATTCCGATAGACAGGCGCACCCGGGATGAAATCTGGGAAAATGATATTCTACCCTTTGCCGAACTCATCGAAGCGGGTCTGGACGCGGTTATGCCCGCCCATATTATTTATGAAAAACTGGATGACAAGCCTGCCGGATTCTCTGCCTACTGGCTCCAGGAGGTTTTACGCAAACAGCTAAATTTTGCAGGTGTAATTTTTAGTGACGACCTCTCAATGCAGGGAGCATCCGTTATGGGTGGCTATGCAGAGCGCGCAAAAGCAGCCATGCAGGCAGGCTGCGACATGATTCTGCTGTGCAATAACCGTGAAGGCGCAATCGACGTGCTTGACCATGCGAATATCAAACAAGGCAGCACATCAGCGCAACGCCTCGATAGAATGCGCGGAAAATCCTTTATGAATCGCTCCGCACTGCTGGATACACGTCGCTGGGCGGAAGCTGTTGAAGACATCAGCGCAATTGTTTGATCTGCCATTATCTGCCATTGGGTTATTCGTAAT
>JALVDQ010000312.1 GCA_027008885.1 Thiotrichaceae bacterium
CCCACAATCATCATAATCTGAGCTTATCAAGTTCGTTAAATAGAGCGACTATTCGCCTCTCTTGATAAACTCACCTTATAACAATTCTGAAATTTTCGTTTCAATCCCAGTTCTCGGACAGGCTCCTTGCGAGTTCTCCCTGACTCAAACAGTATAGGTCAATATACCCATTCTTTATCAAGTTTCTGCAAAAAGCAATAATTAGCTTCAAAGATATTAATAGAAATCGTAAGATTGAGGGATATTGGAGCAAAACCTTTTTCACTACAGCTTATCCGGACAAACTTTATGCTCTCGAGAAAATTTATTATTCTTGTTTGCATAATGAATAAAAAGAATATTTTAAGAAATTTACAGCTTGCCAAGCCAGATCATATTGAGTGGATTAAACAAGGACACAAGCTTTTGCAGGGAGCACCGCAAAGTGCATTGAAAAAACCTGTGCAATGTACCGAGTGCGGCTTTGGTAAATGGTATTACGACGAAGGTTATAAGCTGGTTAATATACCGCAACTAAAAGATATTGAAACACTGCACCAGGAGATTCACAAGACCTATACGGTACTGTACTACATTACCTTTGATCGCCGTAAAAAACCACGAGCCACGCTAATTAGTGGTGGTATTGAAGTTCCTGTGGATGAAAAGGCATTTCGTCAAAAAAAGCTCAGGCAACTGGAAAAGAAAACAGTCACTTTGGTACGGGCACTTGCTGATGTAGAAAAAAAGGTCAATGCCATGAAAGACAGTGATTTTCAGAGCGGCTGGTTTGTATAAACCCATCTGTCAGCGTCTAAAAACAACCGTTCTGTTATTATTCAGCAAAACACGATCTTCTGCATACCATTTGACGGCACGGTTTAACACCACCGCTTCTATATCGCGTCCGATTTCTACCAGTTCTTCGGGTAAATTTGCATGTGAAATGCGTTCTACCGCTTGCTCGATAATGGGTCCTTCATCAAGCTCGGCAGTGACAAAGTGCGCGGTTGCACCAATTAATTTCACACCACGCTCAAATGCCTGATGATAAGGCTTCGCGCCCTTAAAACCAGGCAAGAAGGAGTGGTGGATATTAATTGCCCTGCCGCGCAGCTTTTGACACATATCATCTGACAAGATTTGCATATAACGCGCTAACACAAGCAGTTCAATGTCATTATCCTGCATACATTGCAAGATTTGTGCTTCTTGTTGCGATCTGGTTTCTTTGGTGACAGGCAGATAATAGTAGGGTACTTTATACCAGTCGGCTAATTCGCGTAAATGCTCATGGTTTGAGATGACACCAGCGACATCAACTTTTAAAACACCACGCTCCCAGGCGTTCAGCAAATTAGTCAGGCAATGATTTGTTTTTGTAACCGCAATAATAATGCGTGGCTTAACGCTGTTTTCGCGTAATTTCCACTCCATTTTGTAGTTTTCTGCAATCGCCGAAAATTCGGAACGTAAATCCTCAATTGACAGGGTTGATTTCTCTAATGGAGAAAAAACTGTCCGCATAAAAAACAGCTTTGAAAATGGATCTTCGTGTTGCGAGGACTCCAAAATATTATAACCGTGATCAGCAAAGAAACCGAGTACTGTTGCTGATATATAAGGCTTGTCAGGACAGCTAAAAGTTAGCGTAATAGAATCGGGCATTTTTTTATATTTTCTCTAGATAAGGTTATTGATTTCAGGCTTCCATCTTTTTTATTTTATTAAATCTTAAGACTCAGAACCAGACTCGGTCTTCTGCTTTTCTCTTGCTTCACGAATCCAGAGCTTATAATCCATTTCTGTTGACAGCAGGCTCAGGATAATCCCCAGTCCATCATTTGGTGTCGAGCCGTTTTGCGTAATAATGCCCAGAGGGATCAGGTTGATAATCGCTCCGGCGAGTGCCGCAAAGGCAAAACTTTGCAGTGCAATACGGCTATAATCATCAGTTATGCTAAATAGTTGCTGCATTCCACCCAGCATGAGCATAATAATAAAAAAGACCAGCAGCTCAATTCCCGGACCAGCAAAATAGATCAGCGCATGTTTTATCCGTGCGAGTTTCAGTGTGGTTGGCGCGATCTGCACAAAACCTTCCAGGGGTATTGTGCGAATTTGCATTGGTGCGCCCAGAAGCCGTGTGTTAAACAGCACTCGACCAAAACCGATAACCGTGCGTTGCACCTTCCAGCCGAGCAGTTTCGCCATTATGGCGTGCCCAAATTCATGTATGAACAGGAGTGGAATCCAGAACAACAAAAACAGCAACGCGCCCAGCTTTTTGGGTTCGTAGTTGCTGATAATCTCCATGCTCATCATAAACAGGAATGCCAGGGCAACAATAAGCAGAAAGATTTTCTCCCCTTTGGTTGCCGGCTGTTTGTCATAGTGGCGCTG
>JALVDQ010000313.1 GCA_027008885.1 Thiotrichaceae bacterium
AGACATTACTTTTTTGTTCGATCTGGATGCCAATATCGGTCTTGCCAGAGCGCAAAGCAGGGGCGAAACAGACCGTTTTGAACAGCAGCATATCAAGTTTTTTAATCGGGTCAGATCCGAATACCTGAAAATGGCGGAAGCTGAACCAAAGCGTTTTCGCCTGATTGAAGCGCAGCATGATCTAAAAAAAGTCCAACAACAAATTGTTCAGAAACTTGATGAGATTTTGTCTTAATAATGTCCTCGGAAAATTATTTCTGGCACAAAAAAACCTGGGATCAATTTTCTAGTGCGTATGCTCAAAATCACCTTCCCCATGCTATTTTACTGACTGGACCGCAGGGCGTAGGCAAGTCCCTTTTTTCTCAAAAGCTGGTGAAATCACTGTTATGTGAAAATCCCGTAGCTGAAAGCTGGCACGCCTGTAATCAGTGTCAGGGGTGTAAAACTTATGACTCGGGAGCCAACCCCGATTTTATGAGTGTTCAGCTTTTAGAAGAGAAGCAGCAAATTGGTGTAGATCAGATCAGGCAGGTTTCGCGCTTTTTAAGCTATAGCCGAAGTTTTAATGCCTATCGGGTGGTATTGATCCATCCCGCTGAAAGGATGAATCAACATGCGGCAAACAGTCTCTTAAAGTCACTGGAAGAGCCAGGCGACAACACCATTATTATCCTTACTGCTACGCATTTGAGTAATATAATCCCTACAATAAAAAGTCGCTCTCAATTATTGATTCTCTCCATGCCCGAACGCAACAGGGCGATTGAGTGGTTAAGAACGCAAAAACCTGATTTGGAAAATATCGAAGAGCTGCTGGAAATTTCGCATGGAAGCCCCTTAATCGCATTAAATACCTCGGCAGAAACTATTGAAAAACGAAAAGAACTGGCTACAGACCTGCTCGATGTGCTTGAAAAGAATGTGTCCCTGACTGAAATTGCAAAAAAATGGGAGAAATTTGATCTGGAAACCATGCTGGACTGGCAAATCATCTGGTTACAAAATATTTTAAAGAGAAGCAGCACAGCAAACAGTATTTCTTTGCAATCTGCTTTTCAATCAAAAATATTGGCGAAACTGTATAAAGAAATTCCAGTTAATTCCCAATGGGATTTATATCAGCAACTTGTCTTAAAAAAGAAAATACTCCATACATCTGTTAACGCTCAAATAAACATTGAAAACATGTTAAGCTTGTGGCTCAAGGAAAGCCCTATCTGAGCAGTTAAACCTGCATATCAGGACGGGGCATAAAAATAAAAATAAACTATCGTGTGATCGTATGAATGCTCCAGAGAATCAGTCTGTACAAAAATCTGCGCCGCAAGCTACCTCAGGGACTACACCAGGGGCTGTGCCAAAAGCCGTATCAAGACAAACCAGGATAAAGCAAAATCAGGTACCACCACCAGATAAAAAAAGAAAGTTATTGAACCTGGTACTTAAAGATGATGCTGCATTGCATTCCAGCTATATGCCTTTTATTCGTGGCGGAGGTATTTTTGTACCAACCAACAGTAAAAGTTTCCGCTTTGGTGATGAAGTGGTGGTTTCAATGCACTTGCAATCAAGCAATAAAAAACTGGCGATACCAGGGCAGGTTGTCTGGATTGCGCCAGCATCCTGTGAGCGGGGTGAAGAAGGGCTTGGCATACAGTTTGCCGGTGTCACTAAAGCCAAGGTAAAGCTAATTATAGAAACCATGCTTGGTAACAGGGCAAATATTCCCCCGCTTGTGCGCTTTTATTGATACAAGAAAGCTGTATATCGTGTGGCTTCTGCAATTTCTGAGATCTTCCGCGTAACACTTGCCCTTTGTAGCGCTCCCTTTTGTTTCTCGCTACAGGTTGCACAAAAATATGTGAAAAAACAGGGGGATGGGTATTTCTGAGGACAGAAGACAGAGGGCAGAGGGCGGAGCGTGTGGTCAGCTATGAACGAGCGAAACGCGGGGTGTGTGTATTAACGATTACTCCTGTGTTCGTTCCTCAACCCAGGCTATGCAGAATATGTAAAAAACAGGGGGATGGGTATACATTACCCATCCCCCCCTTTTTTTATATATTTTTTACGGCTGCTTTGAACTCCGCAACTTGGGTTGTTGAATCCAAGAGATAAAAAAAATGGATGTAATGGTGTAATTATAAGATCTCTCCTTATCCATCAGTCTTATGTTTGTTACAATCCCCCGGGAGACTGTCCGGGATAGCAAGTCTTGCTATTCCCCCGGCAGGTTCCTAATTTATCTTGCCAAGAATAAAAGCTATGTTAACGGATTCACACTGCCATTTGGACAAAATAGACCTTGCGTCTTTTAATCATAATTTTTCAGAATTAATACAAACAGCTGAGGAATCTGATGTCAGCCAGTTTTTGTGTGTCTGCATTGATACCGAGCATTTTGCGAATGTCTTAAAACCTGCTCAGGAGTATTCAAATATCTATTGTTCAGTAGGGGTGCATCCAACACATAAGGAATCCCATGCTCCAGAAGTAGAAGAGTTAATTGAACTGGCTCAGCATAAGGAAGTGATTGCGATTGGAGAGACGGGGCTGGATTATTTTCGCTGTGATGATGACGATATGAGCTGGCAACATGATCTTTTTCGGCGTCATATACGCGCCGCAATAAAAATTCAAAAGCCGTTGATAATACATACCCGTTCTGCCAAAAAAGACACCATAAGAATCCTGCAAGAAGAACATGCAGAGAAAGTGGGTGGTGTCATGCACTGTTTCGCCGAGGACTGGGAAACAGCGCAAGAGGCACTGGATTTGAATTTTTATATCTCATTTTCTGGTATTGTCACATTCAATTCCGCCAGGGAATTGCAGCAAGTTGCGAAAAAGGTTCCCGCAGACAGGTACTTGATTGAAACCGATTCTCCCTGGCTTGCACCCGTGCCTAAACGTGGCAAATTAAATCAGCCTGCCTACGTTAAGTATGTGGCAGAAAAAATGGCGGATTTAAGAGCTTGTAGCTATGAACAAATTGGCAGGGAATCAAGCGCTAATTTCAACAGGCTCTTTAAGCTCTAGTTTGTCGATTCCAGGAGGTGTCCGAAAACCAAGAAATCAGCAAATTTTTAAAAAACTTAAGTTATTGGAAATAAAGAACTTAATTTTGCTAAATTGTTAAAAATCGTATTTTTGGATATTCTCGGACAGGCTCCCAGACAAGAAAATATTTGCCTGCGGTAGCAATGATTGTGGTGATAATGTCCAGACTTAAATAGATGCCAACCAGGGTGCGAAATAGCCTGCTCACAACAAATTGACTTAAAAGGACTCCTACTAATCTAATCGGTATAGTTATGGGTGTCCTTTTTATATTTGATCTGTTAAGCCTGTTACTTGGTCAGTGTTAGTTTGCTTGCTTTCTTTAGTAAGATTCTTAGCTTGTAGATACGGACTTAGGCAACTCGTTCCTGATCAGTTTCTATCAATCGTCATGTAAATAACTATGCTCCTCTTGATATAAACCGATCAGAAACAAAACTCGGTGCAAATATGGGCGTTTATTTATTGTGAGTTTCCTTAAACTCACGCCAGGCAATATATAAACCTGCCAGAATGATCGCAATAGCAATAGGAATCAATACCCAGACATAGGCTTCCAGATAGGCGGCAAATATTTATTCCCACTCAATTGTTGCTGGTGGCTTGCCAGATATATCATAGGTCACACGGGAGACATTTCATTTTCCAATAAGCGGCTTTAGCCCGCCCGAGTGGGCGTAAGCTCGTGGTTAAAACCACTGGCTTTCAGTTTGCGGTTTAGTCCGCCGATGGACTCGGTTTTCCGAGCCAAACCCACCAGCTTTAGCTGGTGCGTTGTTTAGTCTTTAAAAGTTCTTCATATTTCAGTTTGACTTCAGTTGCATTTTGTATAGTTCTAACTACAGTAACTGTAGCCAAGGTAAAAATATATGGATATTCAACAAATTAAAGTTTGGGATATTTTTATCAGGGTATTCCATTGGAGTCTTTTAGCTACATTCACAATTTCTTATATCACGGAAGATGATTTTCCTACACTGCATATTTATTCAGGCTACACCATGATGGCATTAATTGCTTTGCGCCTGATTTGGGGATTCATCGGGAGCAAGCATGCACGTTTTAGTAACTTTGTTGTTAGACCTGATGCCGCAATTAAGTACATGAAAGAAGTCGTTCAGTTTCGGGCTAAACGCTATATGGGGCATAACCCGGCCGGTGGAATGATGGTGATTGCTCTCTTGATCAGTCTTTCAATGACTTTGCTATTTGGTTTATTGACTTATGGCGCAAGTGAGTTTTCTGGACCATTAGCGGGAATAGTAAGTGGTGTTAGTGAATTATCGGCAAATATTTTTGAAGAACTGCACGAGTTCTTTGCAAATTTCACCCTGTTTTTAGTGGTATTACACGTTATTGGAGTGGCAATAGCCAGTCTCCAGCATAAAGAAAATCTAGTTAAAAGCATGGTGAATGGTTATAAACAAATCAAACAAAACAATGATCACTAGGAGGTGTTCAAATGAAAGTTAAGATTTTAATTCCCGTCGTTTTTTTACTCAGCAGTAATATGGTTATGGCTGATGCATTAAATGACATATTTAATGAATATAAGCAAAGCGGTGTTAGTAGCACGAATGAGAAAGCAGGTAAAACACTATGGAATAAAGAGTTTAAAGACAAAAAAACAGGACAGAGTCGGAGCTGTACTACCTGTCATGGTGTTGATCTAACAAAAACAGGTGAACACGTTAGAACAAACAAACCAATCGAGCCTATGGCACCAAGTGTAAATAAAAAGAGATTTACCAAGGTTAAAAAAATTAAGAAATGGTTTAAGCGCAACTGCAAATGGACATTGGGTAGGGAATGTAGTGCTCAGGAGCAGGCAGATATACTCACGTATCTAAAGAACCTCTGATCAAACCAGCAATTAAACTACACTATTATATAAGTAAGGAGAAAATCATGAATAAAGTAATGCTAGGAGCAGTTATTACAGGACTTGTATTATTTACCACAAATCTTGTCATTGCAGATGATGATAAATACGAAAAGAATGAACGAGGAAAAGGTTTTTTTAGCAAGTATTTTGGCAAGAAACTTGATGTAGCACCTGTTAAAAATGCCCTTTACAAAGAAGAATGTGGAAGCTGTCATTTTGCTTATCAGCCGGGATTATTACCTGCCCGATCCTGGAAAAAGATGATGGGAGATCTTGAAAATCACTTTGAAGAAAATGCAGAGCTGGATAAAGAAATCCAAATTAAACTAACTAATTACTTGGTTGAAAATGCTGCTGATCATGCTAACTATAAGCGTTCAATACGCATTATGAAATCACTTGGTAAAAATGAAGCGCCCTTGCGAATCACTGAAACACCGTATTTTATTCGCAAACATGATGAGATACCCAAACGCATGGTGCAAGATAACCCCAAATTAGGTTCATTTAGTAAATGTGCCGCTTGTCATGTAAATGCCGAAAAAGGCTCATATGAAGAAGATGATATACGTATTCCTGGGATAGGTAGATGGGACGACGATTAATTAGTGTTGTTATCATAAGCCTCATCGTCATGGGCTATAGCTTTGCTGATGACCATGACGAGGCTTACGAGTTATTACGCTCAGGTGAAATCTTGCCTTTTGAAAAAATTCTGGAAATTTCTCGTAAACAGGTTCAAGGAATGATCCTGGAAGTGGAACTTGAGCGTAAAAACAAAGTATTAATTTATGAACTAGAAGTGCTTGATAAAAAAGGTATCGTTTGGGAAATTAAGCTTAATGCAACTACAGGCGCTATTATCAAGAAGGAGCAAGACTAATGCGTGTACTACTAGTTGAGGATGACATCAAGCTAGCGGCGCAGATAAAGTCAGCACTACATAAATTTGGCTATGCTGTAGATATTGCTGATAACGGAGTTGATGGGGAATTCAAAGGTGATGAAGAGCCCTATGAGTTAATTATTCTAGATCTTGGTTTACCACAACGAGCGGGTTTGGAAGTCTTAAAAAACTGGCGACAAAAAGGTAATAAAATCCCGGTATTAATTTTGACTGCAAGGAATGACTGGAGTGAACGAGTTGATGGGCTTAAATTGGGTGCAGATGACTATGTTGGTAAACCCTTTTATATGCAAGAACTCCTTGCACGAGTAAATGCCCTAATTAGGCGTAGTCATGGTGAAGCATCTTCAAAGTTAAGTGTAGCGGGTATTACGCTAGATGACGAGTGTCAGACTGTCACAAATGCAGATGGCATTGAACATACCCTGACACATATTGAATTTCGTTTGTTGCACTATTTTATGACGCATCCCAATGTAGTTTTATCAAAAAACCGGTTAATTGAACATATCTATGAGGGCGATACAGAACGAGATGGAAATGTGATTGAAGTTTATGTAAGGCGGCTACGCAATAAACTTGGAAAGGATATTTTGCAGACACGCCGTCATCAAGGTTATATCTTTCCTGAGAATCAAAAGTGAGGTCGCTACAAAACCGTCTTCACTCAGGTTTAGCAATAAGCCTGTTTGTCCTAATTATATTAATATTATGGCTGGTGAATACAAGCATTAGCCGTATTACTAAACAGATGATGTTGACTCGGCTTGAGCATGATGCTCAAGCACTACTTGCCGGCTTGCAACAATCACCGGAAGGTCAGCTCAGCCTTAAAAAGTTGCAGGTAGGTCATATTTATCAGCAGGTCTATTCTGGTCATTACTATCTTATCTCTAGCGATAAGATACAATTACGCTCCCATTCGCTTTGGGATCAGTCCTTAGAGCAGCCCGAGGTCAAGCTAGGACAAATAATTGTCCATAATATTAATGGTCCTGATGGTCAACATCTTTTGCAGTGGACTTCACGCTTTAAGCGTTTTAATAAAACCATCACGATTACCGTTGCAGAAGATACTACTGCTTTGTTGTCGGCACTACAAACATTTAACCTTTATTTTGCACTTGTTGCTTTCATTGTGCTTGTTTCCTTGTTATTAATACAAGGTTGGATTGTACGACAATCATTGCGCTCACTCTCTATCATAAAACAAGAACTTTTGGCATTATCAACAGGTGAGATAAAAAGTCTCTCCAAGCAAGTACCAAGTGAAATTTATCCTTTGGTTGATGAAGTTAATCACTTGTTACAACAGCTAGCAAAACAACTAAAACGCTCACGCAACTCCACAGGCAATCTGGCACATAGTTTAAAAAACCCACTAAATTTGTTAATGCAACTCGCAGAATCTGAAGATGCCAAACTACCACGAGCAATACGTGATGAATTACGCATCAATACCCAGCAGATTCTTCAATTGATGGAAAGTGAGTTAAAAAGAGCTAGATTAGTAGGCTCAGGTGTTCCAGGTCAAAGATTTTTACCTCAGAAAGAACTACCAGGATTAATTGATGTTCTACAACGTGTTTACCATGATAAAGCACTTAATATTGAATATAACATTATGTCAGAATTAGAGTGTTCGGCAGATCGTAATGATATGCTAGAGCTATTTGGTAATCTATTGGATAATGCGTGTAAATGGTCTGCCGGAAAAGTACTTTGTACGGTTTATGATAATGAAGGCTTATTGATTATACAAATAGAAGACAATGGTATCGGTTGTGATACTCAACAAATATCAATTTTGACCCAAAGAGGGGTACGAGTAGATGAATCAACAGCAGGTACAGGGCTTGGCTTAGCCATAGTTAAAGATATTGTTGAGCTTTACTTGGGAGATATAAGTTTCTCAAAATCTAAACTTGGGGGGCTTTTAGTCTATGTTAGTTTGCCAGTATTACAGGTTCGCTACTGAAAAGCGCCAGATTTCATTTTTGCAGATTATTTGCTCATCTCCTGGCAAAGTCCTGACGAATTAGTCTTATATAGCCAATTAATGCTATCACCAACCAAACTCCCGAACGAAGAATCATGGCTTTTAGCGTTCTCGCTTCAAATAGTCCGCCTGTTTGAATATGCCAGCCGAAAGCAATAAAAGTGACCAGGGTGGCACTAACAATAAAGATCGCCAACCATGCTGCCCAGCACTTCTGTAGCCAAAAACCTACTCCTGCAATAATATAGAAAAAGCCTAGCAAAAAATTAGACCAAAGTACAAAGGGTACATAGTTACCTGCTGCTGCGCGACCTGCGCCATCAATAAACAGTACTTCACCACCTGACTTTAGGGTGAGTAATCCAAAGGCAATTGCAATAATGGCAATGAGTTTGAGACCGGGACATTTTTTTGTATTTGACATAATCTGGCTTCCTGTTGGTTTCTCTTATTTTCTTCCACAACGTTCTCTCGGCGTATTTAATATCTCTTGAACTTCATCATATAAAGCGGGGATTTGTACGACATAAGAACTGCCTGTGATACCTTCAATTTGACTAACAAAAGCACGCAAATGGTTTCTTGATCCACATAAAAGATTATCATAAGTGTCAATAATATCTTGCTTCTCATCCGACACCATTGCCTTGTAAGAATTAATATCGCGAATATCAGTTTCTTCAACCAGGGCGCCTACCCTCAGTGCGGCAAGGTCATCACTGCCAATCGCAATATTAAAAAGCTGATCATATAGATCCTGCAACTCTTGATCTTTATAAGTATTGTGAACACCTGTTGATGGATCATCAATATCATAACGCTCAAGCAACACTCTTATTGCTTCTGCATGTTTTGTTTCAGCATTAACCGATATATTTTGGAAAGTATTTAAGCGGCTGCCTTTCGCTTCATAGATATCAATATATAAATCACGGGCTAACTCCTCTTCTTCTCGCATAAACAGTAAACCTGAAATTTCATCAGAAGTTAATTGAGTTGAACCGTTGTAGTTATAACTCAAGTTTCGGAGTTCAAACCTACCCGATTTAGTCCGTCAAAAGGCATCCTCTCGGGCTTCAAGCTCCAATGTAAAACTATCAAGTTGTAGTGCTTGCTTGAAAAAAGCATTTATGCTCTGTTCAAGAGCGGACATGATTTGATCTGCCAACTCTCCCAGTTCTGCTCGAAACTGCTCTAAGGTATTGTTGATTAGGCATTTAAATAACCCCCAAAGCCTTTGACCAAAGCTCAGCCCCATCAAACCATTTGACATCT
>JALVDQ010000314.1 GCA_027008885.1 Thiotrichaceae bacterium
GCCCCTGTTTTCTGATCTTCTTCGTTATTGCTTTGGTCACATAGCCCACTATGCTCCCGTCGCAATGCCTTGAATATCAAAAAACAGGAAACGAAATTTTGTTAAATTAATTTTGCTTGGGTACTTATGCTCTTAGACTGACTGCTGTTTTAATTCGCTCATCATCTGTCGCAAGGCAACACGCCAATGTTCGCTTTTAATTCCTAATGCTTGCCAGGTTGTGGTTTTGTCCATCACGCTATAGCAAGGGCGGGTTGCGGGAGTTGGGTAATCGGCTGTTGTTATCGGATTAATTTCTATCGCTTTGTCAAGCAAACCCAGGGGGATTGCTTCTTCCATAATGGCATAGGCGAAGTCATACCAGCTTGCGACGCCCGCATCACTCCAGTGGTGTATTCCTGTGAGGTTTATTTCCACGGCTCGCCAGATTGCCCTTGCGAGTGAATTTGCCCAGGTTGGGGTGCCTATCTGGTCGGCAATAATACCCAGCGTGTCGCGTTCCTGCATGAGTTTCAGCATGGTTTTTACAAAATTATTGCCATGTGCAGAATAAAGCCAGGAGGTGCGAATAATAAAAGCCTGATCACCCAAAATATTTAATACCTGCACGTCACCATCACGTTTTGTCAAGCCGTAATAGCCGTCGGGTTCTGTTGCTGCATCCACAGGATAGGGTGAGTGCGCCTTGCCATCAAAGACAAAGTCTGTGGATACCTGCATCAGGCGAATATCGTTTTCTTTACAGGCATTGGCGAGATTGGCAGCACCCGTGGTGTTAATGGCGATTGCCAGTTCTTTTTCCTCTTCTGCCTTGTCAACTGCTGTATAGGCTGCCGAGTTAATAATGATGTCGGGACGGGTCTCTGCCACATAGTTATTTACAGCGTTTGCATCCGTAATATCAAGGTCTGCAACGTCTGTGGCGATACATTCGTATCCATCTGCAACGCTGCGTTGCAATTCATAGCCCAGTTGACCATTGCCACCGGTGATTAAAACTTTTTTCATGCGAATTTCTCTGCTTTTCTAAATGAAGGCGCGGCTGCATCTTTTTCAGATAGAATGGGTGTTTCATTATTGACCAGATGCCAGTCAATCGCCAGCTCGGGATCATTCCAGAGAACGCTGCGTTCGTGCTCTGGCGCATAATAATCGGTGCATTTATAAACAAACTCGGCATTATCGGAGATAACATAAAAACCATGGGCAAAGCCTGGTGGTATCCATAGCATGTGGTGATTTTCAGCCGACAGTTCATAACCAACCCATTGAGCAAAGCTTGGTGAACCCTGGCGCATATCAACGGCGACATCAAAAACAGCGCCTGCGACGACACGCACCAGTTTTCCCTGTGGTTGTTGAATCTGGTAGTGCAGACCGCGCAAAATGCCGTGGGATGACTTGCTGTGATTATCCTGAACGAAATCATAGTCAATGCCATTTTCTGCAAAAGTCTGGCGCTGCCAGGTTTCCATAAAAAAGCCTCGATGATCACCAAATACAGTGGGTTCAATGAGGATGACTTCGGGTATTTTTGAGGGAATAAATTTCATGTAGGTTTTATACTTGAAACTGGTTTTAATGCAACTATTTTAAATACGAATGAAAATTTTATTTCTTTTACCGGATTATTTATGTTCAAGAAGTTATCTTTTTTTAAAAAAATCTTGCTCGCAACGCTTTTAGTCGCCATTTCACTGTTTGTTTCAAAAACATGGCTCATTCAGTCTGTGCCAGTTGCAGAAGCAAAATCAGCAGGCAATCTGTTGCAACGGCATGATTTGACCCAGGAAGAAAAAGGCACGATCTCTCTTTTTAAACACAATAATCCCGCTGTTGTGTATATTTCTACCGTAAAGCGCATAATCAATCCGTATACCCGTGATGTTCGGGAAATCCCTAGTGGAACCGGAACCGGCTTTATCTGGGATTATCAGGGTCATATCATCACAAACTACCACGTCGTCAGAAATAACAGCACCGCCAGAGTGCGTTTAAATAATAAAAAAACCTACACTGCCAGAGTGATTGGACGTAGCAAGCGCCATGATATTGCCGTCTTAAAGCTGGATAATATTCGTAACCTGCCCGCACCGATTCAGCCAGGAAGCAGTAAAAATTTGCAGGTAGGGCAGCAGGTCTATGCTATCGGTAACCCTTTTGGGCTCGATCATACTCTCACCACCGGTATTATTTCAGCACTGGGCAGAAGCATCTCGGATCGAAATATCGATATGGATGACCTGATTCAGACGGATGCAGCGATTAATCCGGGTAACTCGGGTGGTCCATTACTCGATAGTGCCGGTCGTCTGATTGGCATGAATGTTGCTATCTATAGCCCTTCTGGTGTTTCAGCCGGGATTGGTTTTGCCATTCCTGTCGATAAAATCAAGCGCGTGGTTCCTAATCTGATTAGCAATGGGCGCTTTGTGCAACCTATTGTTGGGATTAATGCAAATGACACCGCGAATCAGCTAATAACCCATGAACTCGGTATTAAGGGGGTTCTGGTTCTGGAAGTCATACCAAACTCTCCCGCAGACAGGGCGGGCATGATTGGCTCTCAACTGATCAATGGCGATCTGGTTCTGGGTGATGTAATCCAGAAAATAGATGGTCAGAAAGTTGAAGACATGAATGATTTCTTAAATATTATTGAAAAGCATAAACTTAATGACAAAATAAATATCAGCATATTGAGAAATGGCAGGCATAAAATGAATCTTCCGGTGACCCTGTTTATGCAATAAACCACTTTGGAAAGGCTAAAATGCCTGAAAATACCATTAACCCCAAAATCAATCTGGATGCTTCAAGCAAGCAAATTGGTATTTCTTACCTGCTTGAAATGGGAAACTGGACTGTGGAAAACACACCCAGAATTAATGGGAGTAAATAATACAGTGCTTACACCTCTGTGTTTCATGCTGCAAGTCACAATATAAAAATATGTGAAAAATGGGGGGGATGGGTGTGAGTCGCAGGCTAAAAAAATTAGCGTTAGCTTGAAGTACAGCAGTAGGGATTCGTTCCTCTGTGCCGACCTGCTCGGAGTTTTGAAAGTGTTTTTTTAAAAATCATGATATTTGTCTGGTTTTTATTCTAAATGGATTTCTTGATAAGAACTTCATTATATAATTGCGCGCTCATATTTACTCAGGATAAAAAAGTGTTAACAAATAATAAGAGTAATGTTTTTGTCAAACGGCGCGTGCTTGTGATGTTCGCAACGCTGTTACTGTTTTGGCTGATGCTGCAAGGCTCTCTGGGCTTTGATGTAATTTTCATTGGTATTCTTGTTGCGGGACTTATTGCCTACCTGTATCCAAGCGGTCTTTCCTTTTTTACCGAGTTTCGTGCAACTCCAGAGGCTTTTAAAGCGGGTTTTCGCTACTACGCATACTTTTTTAAAGAACTGGTTAAATCGAATATTCGCCTGGCATCGGTGGTGCTGTCCCCTTCATTACCCATTAATCCTGGTATTGTTAAAGTACGTACAAAATTAAAAAGCAAAATGGGGCGTTTGATGTTAGCCAATTCAATTACGCTTACGCCTGGTACATTAACGGTTGAATTAAAAGATGAGTGGATTTATGTGCACTGGGTATTAATGGAGTCAGATGATATTGAGGCTGCGACCAGAGAAATTGTCTCAGGTTTCGAGTCTTATCTTGAGGTGATGTATGGTTGATCTGCTGATTATACTGGCGGCAATACTTGCCGGTGGCGCATTTCTGTTTGCTTTATGGCGTTTTTTATTAGGACCTACGAGACTGGATCGTGTGGTCGCTTTTGATGTACTTACTATCGTTAGTATTACCTTTATTGTGTTTGCGGCACTCATAGAAAAACGCGGAATTTATCTTGATGTGGCGCTGGTTTACGCCTTGCTCTCCTTTCTTGGGGTGATTGCGATTGCCCGTTACCTTGGAGACCGGTTCTGATGAGTGCGTTTATTGATTTTTTAGGTGGCTTGTCGTTGCTTGCCGGTTCTGCCTTTTTGCTCTTTGGCGGGCTTGGTCTGGTGCGGATGCCAGATATCTTTAACCGTATTCAGGCAGGCACCAAAACAACCACCCTGGGCACTTTACTGACTCTTTTGGGAGCCGCCATGCTGCATCCTGAATGGAGCCTGAAACTACTCCTCATCGGCGTTTTTTTGATTTTTACAAATCCTCTTTCATCGCAGGTAACAGCATGTACGGCGCATTACCGGGGGATAAAAAAATCTTCCTTAACCAAAGTAGACCGGCTTGCTGATGACGAAAGCGAGAGTATGGAAAAAAGTGTGAGCAAAAATCCAGATAGTGAGCACAAGGATAAAGAAGAGGCTGAGCTATGAATAATATTTTGATTGGTATTGCGATTTTGCTTGCCATTAGCATGATTGGTGCTGCTGTGGTAGCGATTCGGGTGAAACGACCAGCTATTGCAATATTGGCAGCAGGGATGATTAGCCTGTTTGCTTCTATCCTGTTTTTATTTCTCGCAGCACCCGATGTGGCAATGACAGAAGCGGCAATAGGTAGCGGTTTAACTACTTTTCTGTTTTTCTTTGTGCTGGGTCGTGTGAGAGGTGATGAGCATGACTAGACGCTTTTTTGTGGTTTTGTTGCTATTGGGTTTAATCGCAATTTTTGCCAATCTGTTATTTAACTATGCAATGGACTCCGAACTCAACCAGACTGCCCGTTATTACGCGAAACATACGGCTACTGATATTGGTGCAGCAAATATAGTGACTGCGATTATTGTCACCTATCGTGGTCTGGATACACTGGGCGAAGTCACCGTACTGTTTCTGACCGCATCCATTATTGGTCTGGTATTAGCCCGCAGCAAGAACAAGGCACAGGCAGACGCGCAGCCAACCCAGCGATCAAATCAGCACAAAACCCGACCATTCCCGTCGGGTGAGTTATTAACAACAGGCAGTGACCTGCTTGTGCCATTGATTTTATTGCTGGGCGCTTATGTCTTTATTAATGGACACCTGACCCCCGGCGGTGGTTTTCAGGGCGGCGCAATCCTGGCTTCGGCGGCATTGTTATTGCTGTTAACAAATCCATCCAGACACTTTAGTCACCAGCTGATTTCAAAAGTTGAATCCACTTCTGGTTTGATTTTTATTGTTCTGGGTATTCTTGGCATTTTCTTTGCCGGAGGCTTTCTGGACAACCGTTTGTTACCGACGGGAACACTCGGTTCGATATTCTCTGCGGGTATTATTCCCGTTATTTACAGTTTTATAGGACTCAAGGTAGGTGCCGAATTTACCTCCATGATGATTAACCTTGCTGAAACAGAAAAAAAACAGGAGAAAAACAAATGAGCTGGGTTGCCTTAACCACAGGATTTATCCTGATTCTAATTGGTCTTTATGGCGCATTAACGAATCGTAATATTTTGCGCATTATTGTTTCATTCAGCATTGCCAATACGGGGGTAAACCTGATTATTGTCGCGGTAGGCTATATGGCATCACGGACAGCCCCAATTCTGGACAAGACGGTTGCCCCCACAGAGGCTCTTGAGCGTATTATTGATCCACTTCCACAGGCACTGGTATTGACTGCAATCGTCATCGGTGTTGGTGTAACAGCCCTGATGCTGACCTATGCCTTTAAACTTTATGAAGTAAAAGGAACGCTGGATATTTCCAGCTACAAGGAACTGAAATGGTAAACGGTGCGCTTTATCTTGTTGCCATCGGTCTTGGTGCCGCTTTTTTACTGGGCATATTGCCGGACAGACGTGAGCTTTCCTATAAAATAACACTGACTTCACTGTCTTTAATGGCACTGATTGCGGCAAGTTATGTGTGGAGTTTTGCACAAAATGGGGTGCTGCCTGAACAGATATATACCGCAGGAAGCCGTCCACCATTTGCGATTAATCTGCGGGTGGGCATGGCGGAAGCGGTTTTAAGCCTGTTAATTTCACTGAGCGGTTTGTTTTCGGCATTGTATATGCGGGATTCACTGCTGAAGCAGGGGCGTCGTGCAATGGCGGTGTTGCTGGTATTTGTGATGGCACTGTGCGGTATTGTGTTTACCCGTGATATGTTCAACCTGTTTGTATTTAGTGAGCTAAGTGTTATCTCAACGGGCGGTCTGGTATTGCTGTCACATGATAGCAGGGCGCTGGGTGCAGGCTTTAAATATCTGATGGTGTCACAACTGCTGTCTATCCTGTTACTGATTGGAATTATCTTTGCCTATCATGCTACGGGCACATTAAATATAGACGGCATGGCAGAAGCCCGGCTAAATACGCTTGTCGGTGGTTCACTATCATTCTTTCTGATGTTTGTTGTGATTGTTGCCGAGTTAAAGCCGTTTCCTGCAAATGGCTGGGGGCTGGATATTTATGAATCGGCTCATCCTGCGTTTTCTGCGCTGTTTTCGGCTGCCAGTGGTGCAGCAATGTTATTTGCAGCAGATAAGCTGTTGCTGATTGGTGGCACACAATGGCTCGGTATTGCGACAGCGATTGGTCTTTTTACTTTTATTGGCAGTAATATTTTTGCACTGGTACAAGAAAATGACCGAAGATTGCTGGGTTATTCATCGGTTGCGCAGCTTGGTTTGATTCTTGCTGTTATAGGTCAGCGTGATCTTCTGGGTGATCATTATCATTATATTGCCGGGGGTATTTTACTTGCTCATGCGGTATCAAAAGCCGGTTTTTTCTGGCTTTCGGGCTTTATTGAAGAGCGTAACCTGGGCGCATGGGCTAGCTTGCGGGGGCACTCGCCACTGATTTTTGCTTTTGTTACCTTTATTGCATTGTTAACTGGTTTGCCACCATTTCCCGGTTTTTACGCAAAATGGGATTTGCTGATGATGCTTGCCAGCGAGGGGCGCTTCTGGGTGCTGGGGCTAATCCTGCTGGGTGCACTGATTGAAGCAGCTTATCTGTTCCGCTGGTTTGGCTATATTATCAAACGGGATATAGAAGATGAGGTTAAGCCCTCATTATTGTCACACCCCTTTAAAGTTGATGTGGTTTTCAGTGCGGTCATTGCTGCCTGGTCATTGGCTTATATCTGGGGAGCCATATCTCAACATGGAAATTTATTGCATTCGATTCCCCTGTTATTTGCCCTGGGTTTTGTCCTTATTGATACGCTCCCGGTTAAAATTAAAAACAGTATTGCCATTGCTGGCATGATTCTCTGGTTTATATATCAGTATCCGTCTTATGATGCGCTGCAAGTGATTTTCTCCAGCATCATACTCCTGGGTGGCGCCCTCATTTTATTGGCAGGTTACCATGAAAAGGGCAGTCGTCCCGGCTTTTATCCTGCTGCGATGTTGATGTTTGCCGGTTTGATCATGCTGATTGTGGCACAAGGCTCGTTTGACTTCTTTGCCGCCTGGGAAACGCTTACCGTGGGTTCTTATTTTCTGATTTTACGCGGCAAAAAATCAGAACCTCACGCGCTTTCGTATATTGTTTTTTCACTCGGTGGTGCTTTTCTGATTCTGGCGGGATTTGCAATTGCTGCTCAGGGTACAGTCAATTTCCAGCTAAAGGCTCTGGCAGATGTGGCGTCACCTTATGCAGCCTGGGTGTTTTTATTACTGGCAATTGGCTTTATGACCAAGACTGCCGCTGTTGGTGTGCATATCTGGTTGCCCGGCGCACATGCCGAGGCTGAAACTGATGTGTCACCCATGGTTTCAGGTATCTTGCTCAAGGCAGGTTTGTTTGGTTTGTTTGTGTTGCTAATGAATATGGGCAAACAACAGCTTTACGGTGTAGAGCTAAGCCATGTCCTGTTGTGGATTGGCGCTATTTCAGCCTTGCTTGGCAACCTCATGGCAATCTTTCAGGAAGATGCCAAGCGTTTGCTTGCTTACTCGTCCATCGGGCAAATGGGCTATGCGGTGTTTGGCATGGCAATGATGAACCAGTTAGGCTGGCTCATGGCATTAATGTTTGTTATCAATCATTTTATTTATAAATCACTGTTATTTCTTTCTATTGGTGGCGTTGCCAAACGTACCGGAACTCGTGAGATGTACCGCATGGGTGGTTTGATCACTCTGATGCCATTGTCGTTTATTGCGGTATTGATTGGTATTATCGCTGTTTCTGGTGTGCCACCGCTGTCGGGTTTTGGTGGTCGCTGGATTTTCTATAATGCCATTATGACGACTGAATATCGTCTGCCAATGGTGCTTATTTTTCTCTCCGGTCCAATTGCCTTCCTTTACCTGTTCCGTTTAATCCACACCATTTTTCTGGGGCAACTTAAAGATGAATTCCGCCAGATCAGGGAAGCACCATTCTGGATTCTTCTGCCGCAAATGGTTTTTGTCGCAGCTTTACTGATTTTTGCGGTAGTACCCGGTCTGGTGTTACGCAGGGTTGATGCTTATCTGGCACCTTTCTTTGCATCGCAATCAGGTGGTTTGAACTGGGAGGGCTTAACCATTAGCAGTGATTTTGGCTATTGGAGTCCAGTTTCGATTATGATCATCATTGCTGCTATTTTTGCTTCGCTGTTTGCCTGGTTAGTGTTTGTCAATCGCAAGGCACAGAAAGTAAAACAGTTTAATATCGCATTCTCGGCTGAACGTCCTTACCGTCCTGAAACAACGCATTTTGCCTGGAATTTCTTTGCGCCCTATCGCAAGGCTTTAGGTTTTCTGACACAGCCGTTTGTCACTCGTTTCTGGGAGTCCTTGACTAATTTTCTGCATGGCGGTGCAGAATTTTCGCGCCGTTTTTACACAGGTAACGGACAAACTTATGCTATTCATTTGCTGGGTTTTGTGGTTGCAATCTATTTATTGTGGGTTGGAATGACAGGAGGTCGGCTATGACAACAGCATCGACAACAGCATTTCACTGGATGCAGATCCCTTGGTCTTTATTGACTCTCTTCATTGTTTTTAACTACGGTTTGTTAATGACGGCACTGATTCAGAAAATTGGTGCAAGGGCAGGGCGACGTATTGGTATCCCGATTTATCAAAACTATATTGATCTGATAAAAAACTATGCCTTGCGCAGCTCGATTACACATGGCGTGATGTTTTATCTGGGACCGGTTTTTCGTCTTTCGGGCGGTGTCGGTTTACTCCTGTTTGTGCCTACCATTTATGGCTCCGAGAT
>JALVDQ010000315.1 GCA_027008885.1 Thiotrichaceae bacterium
GCCAAATACCTCAATCGGCACGGGGCTGGTTTCAATCACCCTTTTTACCTGTTTGACGGATAATACACGCGGCAAAACCGCACGACGAATATTAAAATGGCGATGATAAAATTGTAGTGCTTGCTGATTAGTCGCCGATGCCTGCACCGAAAGATGCAGACGTAAATCAGGATGCCGCTCACAGGCGTAGTCCATCACCCCAATATCTGCCAGAATTAACGCATCAACACCCAGATCAGCCGCCTTGTCAACCGCATTCTGCCAACGCTCAAAGCCACCTGCCTGCGCATAGGTATTAATCGCCACAAAGACTTTCGCGCCGCGATCATGCGCATATTGAATGCCTGCCGTGGCGCGTTTGTCATTAAAATTAAGCCCGGCAAAATGCCGCGCATTAGTATCATCTTTAAAGCCCATATAAACCGCATTGGCGCCGTTATCAACAGCCGCTTTTAAAGAAGGAAGATTTCCAGCAGGGCAAACAAGTTCCATAATCCTAGATCGCCTGAGTCATAATATTTTAGAATCAGCGATTCTAGCAAGCCTGCGGTAGAGCTATATGATTTGAATCAATTCATCTAAAAGTGGGTACTGGTACTTAAGAACCTGTCTGGAAATAGTGACATTAAAATCATAAAAAAATGAATTTAATGGTTGACCACAAACAAAGCAGACAGTAAAATTCGCGCCTCAATTGATCCTCGATAGCTCAGTTGGTAGAGCAGTAGACTGTTAATCTATTGGTCGCTGGTTCGAGTCCAGCTCGAGGAGCCATATTCTGGAGGTCTCCATAGATAATCTTTCTGTGGAGACCAATCCTTTAAGAATCAAAAGACACTTGCGCTATATCAATATTCAGAAAATTAGCAAATCCAAATTTACTTAAAAATACAGCAACACATAAGCACCATAAATCCAGTGGCTGTTAGCTTAACCGCGCAAAAAACATGCAAATCACTCAAGTGGCAGCCAGCTGTAACCCTCGCTTCATGTTACATTATCAATACGGCATCAATACGGCTGTTGATTCTCTGCAGTGCACTGCGTCTATTATAACCACGATACCAGGTTGGATTTCATGGGGAAAGTTCACGAATCAGCGATCTTAAAAAAGGTAAAATTTTTCATCGTTTAATGTGCTCTAGTTAATGAATAAAAATATATAAAAAAAGGGGGGGATGGGTTAGAGTAACAAGCATCCAGACAGATGCGATGCAGAACCATGAAACTACCCTCAAATATAAGCCAACAGGTCAAACTTGCATTACAGGAAGACATCGGCAGCGGTGATGTTACTGCCGACCTTATTCCCGCACATAACCACTCAGAGGCTCGCGTGATTTGCCGTGATGCTGCGGTACTCTCCGGGGTTGCCTGGTTTAATGAAGTATTTAAACAAATTGATGCGGCAGTGAGGATTACCTGGGCGTTTCAGGATGGCGACAGCATCCCTGCCAATAGTACCCTGTGTACGCTCACTGGCAAGGCGCGTTCACTCCTCAGTGGCGAACGCGCGGCGCTGAATTTCGTGCAGACACTCTCGGCAACTGCCACCCTGACGCAACAGTTTGTGAAAGCCATTGAAGGTACTCGCAGCCAAATTCTGGACACCCGCAAAACACTCCCCAACCTGCGTGACGCGCAAAAATACGCGGTACTTTGTGGTGGTGGCAAAAACCACCGCATCGGGCTGTACGACATGATTCTGATCAAGGAAAATCACATTATGGCGGCAGGCTCGATCAGCAAGGCAATACAGCAGGCAAGGCAGCTTCACCCCGAGATTCGGGTGGAAGTTGAAACCGAAAATCTGGATGAATTCAGGCAAGCCAGTAAAGCGGGTGCTGATATTATTATGCTGGATAATTTTGACCTCGACACAATGCGCCAGGCGGTTGCCGAGAATACTGCCCTGCACAATACCCGCAACGATGCCAGCAGCAATACCAAAATCCTTCTGGAAGCCTCGGGCGGGGTCAATCTGCAAAGCGTCAGAAGCATCGCTGAAACCGGCGTAGACTTTATTTCAGTCGGACAAATCACCAAAGACATCCATGCCGTTGATTTATCCATGCGCTTTAAGGAGTAAGTTAAAAGAGGATCAAAATGCCCCCAATACAAAAGCCAGATTTGGCAAAAACACTTGGCTCTGCCATCCCCCCGCAACGCAAATTCACCGACCGCGACGAAGCGCAGCAGTTATTTCGTACGGGTATTTGTCAGACGCTAAAAAAGCCCGTTTAAAACGGGCTTTTTTAGTTTTTGTTTTGTTTGACTGGTGTGCTCTACTCAAGCACACAAAAGACACGCAAAAAGTTACTTGATTTTTGCTTCTTTAAATTCAACGTGTTTGCGTACTTTTGGATCGTACTTTTTAA
>JALVDQ010000316.1 GCA_027008885.1 Thiotrichaceae bacterium
CACGACTTTTTATAAGTTTTGATTGTTGTAGCATGATAGTTTATTCAATAGAATCAAGAATGAGGTTATTTATATCTGATTTTTCGGTGAGAACAAAGTTTTTTTTCATGTTTTTTATATCCACTTAGCGGAAAAGAAAAATTTGGAAAAAATGCTTTATTTCGACACCCTAGAGTGAAACTCATTAAAAACCAATACCCTGAAGAAACTGATAAGAATTGTCACAAGCAAAAATATATAAAAAAGTGGGGGGATGGGTTGTTTAAAATTATGGTTTGATTTTAAGCAATTGTTTGATAAAGTGTTTAGTAAATTGGCGTTATGCAAAGAGCCGAGTTTTTAACTAACTGAATAACAAGAAAAAAAATCTAACAATACGCTTAAAAATGGACTTGCCTAACACAGGGGGTTTTCAACGATTTGTAGTTTTGTTTGAGCTTGTGTTAGATTTTTGTTTTGTGCCAGTTAATCCGGCAAGCCCTTTAGCTTGGCGTTATGCAATAATACAGAGAACAGTTAAAATGTTATGTGAAAAATGCCATTGGTTCGAAAATAAAAACCCAAGTAAAAACTGTGAGTTCTGTAACCGTACAGGTTTGCCTGAAGATGTATTATGTTATCTTGTAAGGAATAGTAGTGAAAGAGAAGACGTATCAGAATGTCATTCTTATAGATCAAAGTTATCTTTAGTTTCACCTGAGCAAGAAGAACAAACAACTGGGGATCCAGAAGAAGCTGATCAATATCTATCTACGGATAAAGAAAAATATTTGATGGCACTATCTCAGCAAAACTTAATACAAAGTCCTGATAAGGTTCATTTCAAGTTACAATACCATCTTTGCTTGGTGACAAAAAATAGGGAGAAATTATTTTTAGATACCTCTGAATTCCTAGAAGATTTTATCAATTTATTTAAAGAAATGGAGACATTATTTTCAAATACTGAAATTGAAATGCTGCACCTACCCTCTGATCATGTACATTTATATATAAATACCACTCCTGATTATGCATTTGATGAAATAGCTAATAAAATTAAAACTCTTTCAGATGAGTGCATAGCAATTATTTTCAAAAATGTAATAAATGAAGGTAAGAATATTTGGGAAACAGGCTACTTTTCAGAAACAATAGGCTAAATAACAAAAGGTTGTAATTCATTTAAACAGGTGCTATAAATAGGTCTTTAATACTCAAGGTATAGAAGCATGCGTCCAAAATTTTCAGAAGATGTTATCCCACTATCTGACTTAAAAATTAATCCAGGAAAGATTGTAAATAGGGCAAAAGATACAAATCGTCCCATACTTTTGACTAGTCGGGGCAGAGGTATCGCTGTAGTACAAGGGCTTGATGAATATGAAAGAAAAGAAGAAGAAATTGAATTTATAAAAGCAGTAGCACAAGGTTTATTAGATATTAAAGAAGAAAAACAAATTGAGTTAAGTGAAGTAAAAAGAAAACTAGGATTTTCTTAAATGAAAATATTCTTTTCAGAATCTGCATTGTCAGATTTGGAAGAAATACGTGAGTATTACCTAGAAGAAGGTGTCCCTCATATTGGCGAAGAATTTATAGCCTCTATTATCAAGCATACTGAGACTTTGTTAGATAATCCTGAAATAGGGAGAATGGTTCCAGAGTTTCAAGAGAAGAAAATAAGAGAGCTAATACATTCGCCTTTTCGTATTGTTTATTTGAGAGAGAAAAAATCTTGTCATATCGTTAGAGTGTGGAGAAATGAAAGACTTTTAAAGCTTGAAAACTAATTTAAGCATAACAAGTCGTGCAACCAGACCCCTCAACGCAGGGCTTCTTTTGTGGTACATTACGCATACGCTTCATTTTACCACAAAAGCTTCCCTGCGTTGGGGTCTGGTTCACGGGAACGTTAGCTTATAAACAACATAAAAAATAGGCTGAGTACAAAGTTTAAAATTCATCTACTTTTTAAAACGCCAGGTCTCAAAATTAATTGCATCGCTGATGCTCTGAAATATCGTCGTCATTCCAAAATTAAGAGCATTAAAATCTCGTAGCTCAAAGAAAACTAGACTCACTAAGGCTCGTGAACGATAATAACAAGCCATTCATAACTCAGTAAAAAACATGTAAAAACAGGGTGAGTAAATCATTATTAAATGGTTTCAATTTAATTTCATTAGCCTACTTATTCAAAAGAACATTTCGCCTGTCATTTAAATTGCAGGGCTATACGAAATTCAATATAATTAGATGCAGTAAGTAGTATAAAAGTTTATATACTGCAGCCTTCAATTAGTGATTGAATAATGTCACAAAAACAGGTAAAAATAAGCTTTTTTATAAATTATCCCGAGTTTCCTATGCGTCTCCCACCTATCCAATTTA
>JALVDQ010000317.1 GCA_027008885.1 Thiotrichaceae bacterium
AGCCTAATGTAGCAGAAACCTTAAATAATCTGGCTACTTTAGTCGCTAAAAACAATCAGCGACGCGCCGAGGCGGAAACGCTTTTTCAGGAGGCGCTGAAAATTCGTCGGCAGCTTGCTAAAGAGAATCCACAGGTTTATTTACCTAATCTGGCAACCACCTTAAATAATCTGGCTGTTTTAGTCGCAGATAATCATCAGCGACGCGCTGAGGCGGAAAAACTTTATCAGGAGGCGCTGAAAATTTATCGACAGCTTGCTAAAGCTAATCCGCAGGTTTATAAGCCTTATGTCGCAGGCAGCTTAAATAATCTGGCTATTTTAGTTGCTAGAAACTATCAGCGACGCACTGAGGCGGAAAAGCTTTTTCAGGAGGCGCTTAAAATCTATCGACAGCTTGCTAAAGAGAATCCGCAAGTTTATTTGCCTGATTTGGCAAATACACTGGGAGCAATGGGACTTGCCTATTTAAAACGGGATGTAGCAACCACCTTAAATAATCTGGATATTTTGGTTCAAGCTAATAATCAGCGACGCGCTGAGGCGGAAAAGCTTTATCTGGAGGCGCTTAAAATTTATCGACAGCTTGCCAAAGATAATCCGCAGGTTTATTTGCCTGATCTGGCAAATACGCTGGGGGCAATGGGACTTGCCTATTTAAGATGGGATAATAATGAAAAAGCACTGCCTTTATTAATGGAAGCAACTGATATATTGCGCCCGCTAACAAAACAATATCCGGGGATTTTTGGCTATGGACAGGCTGCTTTTCTATTGCTACTTGCGTTAGCTGATAGCAATCAAAAAAATGCCTGCAATGCGGCAAAAGAAGGGCTTGAGATTGTGCAGAATAAAAGACTTAAACAAAACCTTGAGAAAACAAAGAAAAGTGTTTGTGTGGCTGAATGATTTGCTGATGCTGTAAAATATGGGAGTTTGCGGCTTGGTGTAGCTTTGCGAAACCAACCACGAAAAAGCACATGTTGGTCGGTTGCGTAAACTTCACCGAGCCTACGCTACTAAGGTTATATTTTCTCAATAATTTATATGCGGTCGCTCTGGGTTACGCTGAGGCTAAGCCGATCCACAGCTGGAAACATAACAATCCGCTCCAACAATCAGTCCAATGTCAATGATTAACCATTCCATTGTTATGTCATATCTATTTTATCTGATAAACAGTATTATTATATACTTATATTCAATGCTAGAATACAGGGTAGTGGATTAAAACTGTTTACTTACTTTGCGGGATGCGATGAATGCTACGCTTCTCTCGGGTTCATTCAGGTAAACTGAAACACAGGGTTTAAGCTACTGCCAGATATTTTAACAAAAACTTATTGAGGTTGCTTTGCGAATGCCACACCTGAAAGCCAAAGGACATTGTCTCTCCTGTCCTGTTAGAAACCGGAGTATTTTTTCTGATCTGCCGGAGGAGTCGCTGAATCTTTCTATAAAAAATTTCCATACATCTGTGCTATCTTATGATTCGGGTGAATCCATATTTTTGCAAGGAGAGAACAGTAGTGAAAGTGCCTATACCTTACGCAAGGGACTCATAAAAATCACCAAAAGTCTCCCCGATGGACGTGTTCAGATTGTCCGCATACTGGTAGCGGGAGACTTGTTTGGATTTGATGGGCTGGCTGATGAAACGTATAATCATACGGCAACAGCTCTTACAAATTGCGAGGTCTGTCGCTTGCCACTTGCTGATCTGGCAGAGGTACGCAAAAATAACCCCAAAGTAGACAGTTCCATTATGTCAAGGTTGATTAAAAACTTGCGCCAAACCGAAGACATGCTGTTGGAGCTGGGCGCAAAAAAAGCCTCAGAAAAACTGGCGAGTTTTATTTTGAGTTTGAGCCAGTCAGATATTCGTTCTGAACTTAACAAGAACGATGAAATCCAATGGGTTGTATTGCCTCTTTCCAGAAGTGAAATTGGTGCCTTGCTTGGCTTAACCATTGAGACAGTGAGCCGCTTCCTGTCTGACTGGAAACGCAGGGGATTCATTAAGGAATCCAGAGGAAACATTCAGATAATTGATGCTGATGGTTTAAAAGCGGCAGCTTGTCTGGATGGCTCCTGTTAGATTTTTGTTAATAATATTATTTTATTTTTGTTGGGGAACTTCAGAGTGAATTAAGGGCTGTAATCAGTGTACTAATTTTGTTCTGAAAAAAGATTATATGAAATTGAGTCATCCACTAAAAATTTTTCCTACAGGAATGCATCCCTGTTCATATCTTCCGGGGCTGATTGCGAGAAACGCAGTCGTAGACCCTGACTATAAAATGACACCTAAAGTCTATGATTATCTGATTCAAAATGGTTTTCGCCGGAGTGGAGAACAGGTATAC
>JALVDQ010000318.1 GCA_027008885.1 Thiotrichaceae bacterium
CATTAAACTCGGCATAGGTCTGCCAGGTTACACCACCATCGCTGGAGAAACGCTCTGAGCCAACTTCATAGCTTGTTTTGGCTGGGAGTGTGTCGGTGACAGTGGCGGTGGTGATGGCGGGATCCCACAAACCAAAAATCTGTGGCTTAATAATAAAGTCAACCAGATCACCTGCGCGTACAACCTTTAATCCTTTTGGGTCAGTTTGCTTGGCAATACTAATACCTGATTTAACAATTTTTATTCTATCTGCCTGATAGATTAACTTTGAAAAAGCCAGGTCAGCAGGATCTGCTGATCCTCCATTGTAAAACCAGGAACCATATTCCCCCGTGGTTGACGATGAGACACGAGAAGCAGCAAAAAGTGGGGCAAAATGCCCATCACCATAGCCTTCTGCCTCTGATTTTATTTTTAAATCATAAACTGCATTTAGTCTTGTATATTTGTATCCTGATGCAACAGAATTAAGCACATCACTATCATGTCTTTGCTCTGTTCTAACACGTGTTACAGCATTCATTGATGGGTCAATACCTGCTTCACCCAGAGCTGTTGACTCATACCAGTCAATGGGACCTCCGTCTGTTACAGCTGAACCACCTTTTACTGCATCAACAATACTTCCATCTTTTAATTTAATACGAACTTGTCCATCACCATCAACGTCATCATTACAAGTTCCACCTTTCAAAGCAGCTAACCAGTCGGCTTCAGGAGTCGTCGTTGCTCTAACGGGAACATCAGAATATAAGACAGTATAAAGTTCTGGTAAATCAAAACCTGGATTAAAAGGAAGTCCACTGCCACTATCAGCATAGGCATGAAAAACAGGATTTGCTATCATATCATTTGCAAAATATCCTTTATCCAGCATAGTTGTACTGCCGCTGGCATTACCATCATGCAAGCCTTTAAATTCAAACTGTGTGGTATCAATAAAATTACATTGCTGACCTTTTCCATCTGCTAAAAGACGGTGATCGGCAAGCTGTGTTCCATATTGAATGGTTTGCCCAACAGAATATTCTCTGTCTGGAGACCAATAGTCAGCTCCTGCAGCACGATAAAATCCCTCAAAAACGACATAGCTCGACCAGCCACCGGGTGGTCTATATTCAAGTAAAAAATCTTTTTCATTCGGATAAGGTTCACCATCACCGTTATAATTTAACAGGTTGTTTTGATTGGCATCTTCAGTAGATACAGGATTGAATCCTTTAAAGATTCCATTATCATTAACGCCAACAGAATTAAGTATCATTGTTTGACAGGTTCCACCATTGTTACAAGACTGGTGATTTTTTAAATCTTTATCTTCGTCAAACCAGATACCAATAACCATTTCAACAATATTTGAATCTGCATCAGGATCCCGCACATCAATATCTGTTAATGCAATATCAATATTCGGATCTTTCACCCCATCGGCAACGCCTGTTCCATTAAGTACAGGGCTAATAGAGTCTTTTGCTGGATTATTGTTTTGAGAACAAGTAACTGCCGCCGATGCTCCATGATCACCAACTAGATAACAAGCCCCTGCTGCACCTTTATCGCCCCAGGTATAAAGTTTTCCATTTGTTGAAAGAGAGCCGTTATTATTATCATTATCATCGGTAAAGTGATCAATTAAATTAATATCAACCAGGTAACTGGATTCATCTGAATCCATTAGCATAGAACCTTTTTCATACTTGACGTTGATTTTATACTCAACCAGCATTCCCTTTTCACCATTAGGTCCTTTAGCTGGAACGTATTTATACAGAGGCGCGTGTGTAGTTGGATTCAAACCAGGTATTTTCATTGTTTTGGTCGTATCAACCTTAAATCCTGCCGTAATCTCAACATCGGTATCACCTGCGGTTGCGACATTTGCACCTGCTGCTGTTGCACTCACACGGGCAATGGTGTGTTCTGCATTGATAACAGGCTTTGAAGTCAGTGCGTTATAAGCAATTACTTTTGCCGTTGGAAAAACGACTCGGGTAGTGCCTTCAATGGCTGAACCCAGATTACAGGTCATGGTGTAACCATCATCAGAAATGGAGGAAACTGGGTTTACCTCTTCTGCATTGGTATTACAGCCACTTGGGATGCTTATCCACTTTTGCTTACCATCCGGCAAAGACACGGTCGCAATCAAATTATCCACAGCCGAATCATTGACAGAAACTTCGACACGGTAGGTGACCGAATCTTGCATCCGTACCACATTGTTATTTGCATTCGCATCAAGCCCCGCGGTGGTCAGGTCATTACCATCCCAGGTGGATGCGTCAAAAGGCTCTGAACCGGTTTTTTCTACCTTGATGGTGGTATTAACCACAGGGGAGGCAGCATAAATACTACTGCTAA
>JALVDQ010000319.1 GCA_027008885.1 Thiotrichaceae bacterium
GAGATTAATCTGATTCGGCTTGACAGCACATTCAGAGAGAAGATGTAAGCGCAAATAGGCATCTTCCGTGGATTTTGGCGCATCCTCCAGAGATTCTATTTCAACCTCAATAAAATCACTTTTAATCAATCCCACTTTCTGAGCCAGACAGCTTCGCGCAATTTTTTTATTCGAGCGGGGAAACCAGGTATCAATCGTTGTATCTGATTTGGTGTCAATATAACGGTGTCCAATGCGCTTGATTGTCATAATGTAATACTCATCCGGATAATTAAACAGGCGCGAAGTATAGCAAAACATTGAGAATCTGTCCGGGAATAGTGAGCCAATTACGGAGAAGCTGAATTTGGCTGGATTTTTCCTTAATTACAACGATTACAACCCATATTTTCAGACAGGTTATGAACAAATTCAGAGATAATCCTGTATTTTTTGCTAGAATCCAGACTTGGAGACGCTGCAATAATAATCCATTTATTTGTGCATCGTCCCTTGCCGCTTAATTTGATCACGATCCCAAGGAAAATGCCATGTCTGATTTACAGTCAATTATTGAAACAGCATACGAAAAACGCGCTGAAATTAATCCCAGAAATGTGGAGACCTTAACTCGTGATGCAATCAGGGAGAGCATTGAGCTGCTGGAATCCGGTCAGGCTCGGGTTGCCGAAAAAATCAATACCGAGTGGAAAGTGAATGAATGGCTAAAAAAAGCGGTGCTGCTGTATTTCAGGATTAATGACAATAACTTCATCAAGGGCGGTTTTACCAATTACTACGACAAGGTAGACTCAAAATACGCAGACTACAATAGCCGCGATTTTCTTGAGTCTGGGGTTCGCGTTGTACCACCTGCATCGGTTCGCAAGGGAGCCTATATTGGCTCGAATACAGTGCTTATGCCGTCCTATGTGAATATTGGTGCTTATGTGGATGAAGGTACTATGGTGGATACCTGGGCAACGGTTGGTTCCTGCGCACAGATTGGCAAAAATGTGCATTTATCCGGGGGGGTGGGTATTGGAGGTGTACTCGAACCAGTACAAGCCACACCGACCATTATTGAGGATAACTGCTTTATTGGTGCGCGTAGTGAAATTGTTGAAGGCATGATCGTTGAGCAGGGTTCTGTGATTTCAATGGGTGTTTATTTGAGTCAAAGCACCAAAATTTATGATCGTGAGACTGGTCAGATTAGCTATGGACGAATCCCGGCGGGTTCTGTTGTGGTTTCTGGCAACCTGCCTGCGGAGGATGGCAGTTACAGCCTGTACTGCGCGGTTATCGTAAAAAAGGTGGATGAAAAGACGCGTAGCAAAACGGGGATCAATGAATTGTTAAGAGGCATCTGATCCCTTGGAACCTGTCTGGAAATATGAGTCGTAGAGAGAGAAAGCTGATTTGGGTTCTTAACATTGCTTTTTTGCGTTTAGACCTTCATAGTCAAGCCATGTTTAGATTGACTTTAATCCCTTTTATTCTGCTGTTTGGTGCCATTATTTTTGGTATCCTGAGTTATCTTGTGATCCGCTATATTAAACGGATTTTAAGCTTTAGCCTAAAAAAAGGCACTGAATTTGCCAACCAGCAAAAACAAAAATGGGCAGAGAAAGAACAGCGTAAAAAACTGCCAGATATTCTGCAAAAAGGCTTTGATCTGTATGACAGGCTTGAAACCAGCCACGCAAAATTACCGCCAGAATGGAAAAAGTCTTTACAGCCCATTGTGGATCAGGCAAAAGCAATCCTTGATGAAGTTGCCATTGAGGGCGGCACAGCAAGCCTTGAGGACAGCACAAATAATAAAAAGCTGAACAGCATTCGTCCTTTTTTTAATCATTCTCTGGATGCACTGGTGCAATTTACAGAAAAATTAAATTCTGACCACGCTCTTATGAATGCCGAACAGATTGAGAAGGCAAGGCAAAATATCAATGTCTTCCGGGCTGATCTGCTAAAACATCAGGAAACCCTGAAAAAAGCCAGAAATATGGATTTTGATGTGCTTATGGATGTAATTAAGGCGCGTCTGAAAAAGTGAAGCATAAAACAAGGGATAAACTCCCGTTTATTTTTTACGACCCTGATAAATCTGGTAATGGTAAATTATCCCCAGAAAAATGCAGCAAAGTATAAACAGTGCAGCCGCACTGACAATGGCGTAACGCAAAAAGAACTGTGCCTTGTATAAGCCAAACATAACATCATCAACAATGGGAACATTGTAGAGGGCAAAAATAATAGCGCCTGTGACAGGTACTAAGAGAAGCACCAGGATTGCGAACTGTTTTAATCTTTTTGGGGCTGTCCAGACGGCTTCTCTGGGCTGTAAGTCTTCACCTGTCAT
>JALVDQ010000320.1 GCA_027008885.1 Thiotrichaceae bacterium
GTAAAAAGGCGAGAGGTTTTCAGTGCGCACCAAAATGGATTCAATTTGTGTCGGGTAGACATTTACACCACGGATAATCAGCATGTCATCGGTGCGACCTGTGACACGTTTCATGCGAACATGGGTACGACCACATTTGCAGGGCGCAGGGTTCAGAACCGAAATGTCACGAGTGCGATAACGCAGAATGGGAAAAGCTTCCTTGGTCAGTGAGGTAAACACAATCTCGCCTTCTTCGCCATAAGGCAATGGCTCGCCAGTATCAATATCGACACACTCGACCAGAAAGTGATCTTCAAAAACGTGTAATCCATCTTTTGCTTCAACACATTCCACCGCCACCCCGGGACCGATAATCTCTGACAGACCATACAGGTCAATGGCATCAATCCCCATGCGCGATTCCAGTTCATAGCGCATTTCCTCTGTCCAGGGCTCTGCACCAAAAAGACCACGTTTGAGACTGGATTTTTTTATGTCAATACCCATATTTTCGGCGGCTTCAATAATATTCAAGGCATAGGAAGGGGTGGCGCAGAGTGTATCAGGCTGAAAATCCTGAATCAGCATAAGCTGTTTCTGGGTTTGACCGCCCGACATGGGAATCACCATGGCACCAAGTTCCTCTGCACCATAATGCGCCCCAAGCCCACCGGTAAAAAGACCATAACCATAGGCATTTTGTACGCGTCCACCCGGCTGGGTTCCCGCTGAATGAAACACACGAGCCATCAGGCGCGCCCACATTTTAATATCACGTTTGGTATAACCCACCACCGTCGGTTTACCGGTTGTACCTGATGATGCATGCACCCGTGCTATCTGTTCCATAGGCACAGCAAACATCCCAAACGGATAATTTTTTCTAAGATGTTCCTTTTTGGTAAACGGCAAGAGCTTGATATCAGCCAGCGTTTTGATGTGTTCAGGTTTAACACCCAACTCATCCATCGCCTCCTTGTAAGGCTTTACCGTGTGATAACAACGCTGAACAGTTTGCTGCAAGCGAAGCAGTTGAAGCTTTTCCAGATCCTCTCTGGGCATCATTTCTTCATGTGGGTCAAGTATCATGGTTTTCCTCGGTTATGGTTTATTAAACACCCATCCCCCCTGTTTTTTACATATTTTTGAATGGATGCGTTGTGTTTATACTTTGGCTAAATTTACAGACTCAGCTTAAAGGATAAATCTTAGTATAGAAAAATACTTTGGGTGAATTTTTATTATATTCTTGATTATCTACTGGAAATACATTGACTTGGGTCATGATATTTTATTATGCGAACTTAAGGATTCGCCATCCCTGTTTTTAATAATGTAACGCAGCTATCGGCAGCATAACTTATGATAACGAAAATACGGCTCGGTGCCGCTTTATGGAACTGACCTGCAAAATTTTGCAATATAAATTTAGAGCAATTACGGAAATTTTATATTTCTGAATATCTATGGGTATTATTTTCATAATACACTTTGGCTTATTATTGGATTATTCCCACTCAGGATCATATATATGAAAAAACAGTCACTTCAGGATGATTTTATTAGCTTTAAGGCAGGCGTAAAAACACTGTGTTTAGCTACTCTGGATCACTCCGCAAAGCCCAGAGCGAGTTATACTCCTTTTGTTGAAGGGGAGGATGGATGTTTTTATATTTTTGTGAGTCAGCTTGCTGCGCATACTCAGGATTTGCTGGCTCAGCCTGCAGCGGGTATTTTATTATTGGAGGATGAGCAGGATGCGCGTCAGATTTTTGCCAGACAGCGTTTGAGTTATCAATGTCATGTAGAAGTTGTTGATCCCGAGACCAGTCTTTACAAGGCAATGCTAGATGCAATGGAGGCTCGTTTTGGTAATGTGCTTGAATTATTGCGCAGTTTGCCTGATTTTATTCTTTTTCGCCTGATTCCTTACGAGGGTCAGTATGTCAAGGGTTTTGGCAAGGCATATAAACTTGTTGGAACACCAGACGGGAAAGGTTTGCAGAAACTGGAACATATCACAAGCAGTTCTTGAAAAATTCAATAAATTCTTTCACCTGTTTTGGCTGATATTTCGGCTCGGGTAGATTATTAGTGAATAGTTATTTTATGGCTCACTATTTTCGGACAGGCTCCTGGATTCTTGTTTTAAGTGATCCGAAAGTTTCTCCCAGACTCCCGGGATCAATCTCACGGTAAAATATGTAAAAAACAGGGGGGATGGGTGGTTTCTGAGGACAGAAGACAGAAGGCAGAGGACAGAGCCTGAATCTTGCGACAAGCCCTTTTAACAAGCCGAGCAACGCAGATATCAGCGGATCAGGGCTTTCGCCTGTTTGAGCGACGCCAGGAGCGAGTTCGAAAG
>JALVDQ010000321.1 GCA_027008885.1 Thiotrichaceae bacterium
TTTAATGACATTGCAAAAGATACACTGGATGAATGGATATATTTCTTAAAGAATGAAGAAATAAAAGAAGACTTCAAGGCAAAAGGTTTAAAAAAAGCCAAGCAGGAACTTGATATTTTAAAGCTATCCGCAGAGGAACGTCTTGCCTATGAAAAATACCAGAACGATCTGCATTATCAGGCGAGTATGGTAGAGTCTTCCTATGTTGTTGGCATGATGAAAGGCGAAAAAAAGGGCAGAGAAGAAGGTAGAGAGGAAGGCAGAGAAAAAGAGAAAATTGAAATAGCCATTAAACTGATTATTGCAGAATCACTTGATTCAAAAGCTATCGCCCAGGTGACAGGATTACCAATAGAAAAGATTGAGCAGTTAAGCAAACAATATAAAAAGGCGTAACAAGGTCAAAATTGGTAACCCAACTGTAACTCAACCCGAACTTATATAGTTTTGCAGGGTCGGTGCTATTATGCTTATGGTACAAAAACCGATCTGAATATGTATCCGCTCCCTAAATCCACAATGCCAATAGCTGCAAGCAAACAAGCGCATAAAAACCCGCAAGCACATCATCAAGCATAATTCCCAGACCACCCTGCACTTTTTTATCCAGTAGCGAAATAGGCAACGGCTTCCAGATATCAAACAGTCGAAAAAGAGCAAATCCAGTGACCACCCAGAGCCAACCATCAGGAGCTGCAATCATGCTTACAAAATAACCCGCAAATTCATCCCAGACAATACCTGGATGGTCATGTACCCCAAGTGATTTCGATGCTTCATCACACAACCAGATACCCACAACCGAGATGATAACAAGGAGTAACAAATAAAATGCCAGGGGTAAAGGCTGCATCAACAAATACAACGGAACCGCCATAAGCGTACCAAAAGTTCCCGGTGCAAATGGCGCCAGTCCACTACCAAAACCAAACGCCAGGAAATTTACAGGAGAAGTTAATACCTTGCGCTTTAAATCAGGAATATCTTGATGCTTGCTTGTTATCTTGAAACTCATGGAACAATTATACCCATCCCCCCTGTTTTTCACATATTTTTTGCATTTAAACAGCTGCTTACATTCCTAAAAATGGCTATAACCCGCCTGATCTAATAACTGCTTGTTTTCATCAATAATTTGATCTGTGTGATGCGTTATTACGCCGACTTGTTTAATTAACCCATCCCCCCCTTTTTTTATATATTTTTCAAATTCAGGCTGTTTATTTTTGGGGATGGTAAAAAGCAGTTCATAGTCATCGCCTCCGCTTAAGGCAAACTGCATGGCGATGTCTTGCGGTAGTGTTTGTAGTGCTTTTGATAATGGCAGTTCGGCGGTATTGATTTGTGCGCCACAGCGGGATGCGCTGAGCAGGTGCCCCAGGTCTTGCAGAAAACCATCTGAAAGATCAATGCAGGCTGTGGCAAACGGGCGTATGAGTTCACTTTGCTGTAAACGTGGTGTGGGTCGATGCAAACGCTTCTGGCAGTATGCCTTGTCCCCGGCGGCTAGTTCAAAACCATGCAGTATGGATTCGAGTCCGGCATGTGCATCGCCCAAAGTCCCCGTCAGGTAAATCAGATCACCTGCTCTGGCGCCACTGCGCGTGAGTGCCTGCCCTTTTTTTACGACACCCATGACCTGAATGCTGATACTCAGCGCGCCACGGGTAGTATCTCCGCCTACCAGAAAGCATGCGGATTCCTGCGCGAGTGTTTTCAGACCCCGGCTAAAATCTGCAAGCCAGTTTTGCCTGATTTCGGGAAGTGTTAGTGCCAGCGTAAACCATTGCGGGCTGGCTCCCATTGCAGCCAGATCACTCAGATTAACTGCCAGTGCCTTGTGGCCTATCGCTTCGGCAGGTGTATCATGGGGAAAGTGAACGCCTGAAATAAAGGTATCAATGGATGTGACCAGTTGCTCATCCGCTGCGATTTCCAACACTGCGGCATCGTCGCCGACACCCACGGATACATTTGCGGGTAATCCATTCCAGTTAAAATATTTCTGGATTAAATCGAATTCGTGCATTCAGTCAATTATCCAGTTCTCGGACAAGCTCCCAGGAGCCTGTCTGAGAATATGAGTCGTAGCGAGGGAAAGCTGATTTGAGCTAGATTTTTTATCAATTTGAGGCGAATAGTTGTTCTATTTAACGAAAATTGAGGAAAAATATAGCCAAATTCAGCTTTTCCGCAGTAGATTCACTATTCTCAGGCAGGCTCCTAGCTTATAGGTATCTATTAAACGCTTTGCCTGTTGTGGAATTGACTTGAAATAGCAGTTTTTGTGTGCCTTTATGCAGTCGCGTTTCCATCCTAACAGCAATGCGATG
>JALVDQ010000322.1 GCA_027008885.1 Thiotrichaceae bacterium
CGGTTGCCCGCAAGCGTTTTATTCGCAAGGGTGACAAAATGTATCTGGTTGACGAGACGGTTTCCGGGCTGATGCAAATGGGGGTTGAAGGCTTTCGACCTCAGCCTTTGCCAGAACTAAAACCCGTGACAGAAGAATAATGCCGGAACTACCCGAAGTTGAAACCACCCGGCGGGGCATACAGCCTTATGTTGAAGGACATACGGTGATAAAGGTCATCGTGCGTCAGCCCAATTTGCGCTGGAAAGTACCCGACGAGATTCACGCCATGGAAGGAGCAAGCATTGTATCGGTGCGACGCCGTGGCAAATACCTGTTACTTGAATGTGCCCTGAATAGCAAACAGCAACAGCGAACAGGCACGGCGATTATTCATCTTGGCATGTCGGGCAGCCTGCGAATTGTTGATGCCAGTCAGCCACCTGAAAAACATGATCATATTGATATTGTAGTGGATACCGGCAAAGCCATTCGCTTGCGTGATCCGCGTCGTTTTGGCGCGCTCCTGTGGACGACGGACGATCCATTAAAACACAAGTTGTTGCGTTCTCTTGGTCCGGAACCGCTATCTGCCGACTTTAATCTTGAGTATTTTTACCAGCAATCACGCGGGCGCAGCGTTAGTATCAAGCAATTTATTATGAATACTCATGTTGTTGTCGGTGTTGGTAATATCTATGCCTGTGAATCGCTCTTCAGGGCGGGAATTTCACCCAAAAGAGTGGCAGGAAAAACCTCGAAAAAACGCTATCAAAAACTACTTCAAATGATAAAGGCAGTCCTCTCTGAGGCAATAGAGCAGGGCGGCACAACACTGCGGGATTTTGTGCAGGCAGAAGGCAATCCGGGCTATTTTCAACAAAAGCTGTTTGTCTATGGCAGGGCAAACCTGCCCTGTCTTGTATGTGGATCAAAAATTAAACAAATTACCCAGGGACAGCGTTCGACCTTTTATTGTAGTCATTGCCAGCATTAACCCACTACCCAAAGCTGTTAAGAATAAATATCTTATTGGAATCCTGAGCAGAATCAATTACTCTGGCGCAAGAGCAATGTATCTTGAAATTAGGAGCTTGTCCGGGAATATGAGATCGTAGCAAGGGAAAATCTAGCCAAATTCAGCTTTTCCGCAGTAGGCTCACTATTCTCGGACAGGCTCCTGGAACTGACAAAAGGAAAAAAATATGGGACATACTCCTGATAATGCAGCATTTATCCCCCTGAATATTGCCATTATGACCGTCTCGGATTCGCGGAGCGATGCTGATGACAGGTCTGGCAATATTCTGGTGGAGCGTTTGAAAAAAGCAGGTCACCAGCTTGCTGAAAAGAAAATTGTTGCCGATGATATTTACCAGCTGCGCGCTGTTGTCTCACAGTGGATTGCAGACCCCGATGTGCACGCAGTGATTACCACGGGCGGCACTGGCCTGACAGGGCGCGATGTGACACCTGAAGCACTGAAAGTCTTGTACGACAAGGAAATCGAAGGCTTTGGCGAGATTTTTCGCAAGATTTCCTACGACCTGATCAAAACTTCAACGATTCAGTCGCGCGCGATTGCCGGGCTTGCTAATGCCACCATGATCTTTTCACTGCCTGGTTCTCCGGGTGCCTGCAAGGATGGCTGGGATGGAATTATCGAACAGCAGCTCGATTCACGCACCAAACCGTGCAATCTGGTTGAAATGATGCCCCGTTTTCTGGAGAAATAAATATGCCTGGATGTGGATGTGATGACGCAGGATGTGATAGCGGCAAGCAATTAATGCCAATTGAAGATGCACTGCAACTGCTGCTGGATAGCGCAAACCCTGTAACACAAACCGAAAAAGTCTCCCTGCTGGATGCTCAGGGGCGTATTCTGGCGCAAGAGCTGTTCTCAACAATTAATGTACCGCCGCATGATAACAGCGCGATGGATGGTTATGCGGTACGCAGTGCTGATCTGCCAGATGCACAGCAAAAACGCCTGCGCGTCAGCCAGCGCATACCCGCCGGACAGATGGGTACGGAACTTGAGGCAGGAACGGCGGCACGAATTTTTACTGGCGCGCCCATTCCACCCGGTGCGGATGCGGTGGTCATGCAGGAAGTTTGTACGCCAGATGCCGGTGGCGTAAAAATTAGTGGCCCAGTTGCGCTGGGTAAAAACATACGCAAGGCAGGTGAAGATATTCAGGTCGGGGACAGCATCCTGAAAAAAGGCACTAAACTCAAGCCACAGGATATTGGTCTGGCTGCTTCGGTTGGTATTTCTGAAGTGACGGTTTATCGGCGCTTGCGGGTGGCTATTTTCTTTACAGGCGACGAATTGCGTGAACCTGGCGAGACTCTGGAGCCTGGGCAAATCTACAATTCAAACCGGCATACGATGCGTGGCATGTTGCACAATCTGAATTGTGAGTTGCTTGATCTGGGAACGGTGCAAGATACCCTCGAAGCAACCAAAAGCGCAATGCTCAGGGCTGCCGAAGAAGCCGATCTGGTGATGACCAGCGGCGGTGTCTCGGTGGGTGAGGAAGATTATATTCGCCTTGCACTGGAACAACTGGGGCAACTCGATATGTGGCGTATCAATGTTAAACCGGGCAAGCCACTTGCCTTTGGTAAAATTGGCAAGACTTCATTTCTGGGTATGCCGGGCAATCCGGTCTCCGTATTTGCAACCTTCTGCATTTTTGCCCGCCCGTTTATCCTGAAAAAGCAGGGAGCAACGCAAACCGCTGCGGTGCGCTTCAGTGTGCCTGCCGCCTTTGCATGGTCAAAACCCGGCAAGCGCCATGAGTATGTCAGGGCGCGAGTTGAAGCCGATGATAGCGGACGCTCTGTGATCAAACTCTATCCGCATCAGGGTTCGGGCGTGCTGACTTCAACCAGTTGGGCAAATGGTCTGGCACTGATTCCTGCGAATACCACGGTAAAACCAGGGGATATGCTTGAATTTATACCATTTAGTGAAATGTCGGTTTATTAATTATCCAGACAGGCTTTTAATTTCATAGAGACCCATCCCCCCTTTTTTTTATATATTTTTGGCAAAACTCGGCAAATCATAAAATATATAAAAAAAGGGGGGATGGGTTATGTATAAAATGGAAATACTGATCAATTGAAAATACGCATTCTTACCTACAATATTCATCGTGCCATTGGTTTTGACAGACGCTTTGCGCCTGAGCGCATTATTGAGGTGCTGCGGGGGCATAATGCAGATATTGTGTTATTGCAGGAAGTTGACGAAGGTGCGCCGCGCTCGAATGAAGTCAATCTGGCAAAAGAACTGGCGGATGCGCTGCACTACCCCTATTTTGCCCTTGGGCATAATGTGACCCTGCGAAAAGGCTGCTATGGAAATGCAACCCTGAGTCGTTTTCCGATTATTCGTGAGCGCAATATTGATCTTACCGTGGGACTGCATAAGCGCCGTGGCTGTCAGCATACAACGATTGATCTGGGTGGCAATGCAGAGGTTGATTTGCCGCTGGATGTGTTTAACCTGCATCTGGGCTTGTCTGCCCGGGAACGTCAAAAACAGGCGGGAATTTTGATGCGCTCAAAAGAATACCAGTCACTCGATCTGCATACCCCCTGTATTGTGGGTGGTGATTTTAATGACTGGCGCTCTTTGTTACGCGCCCTGTTTGTTGAAGGCTTGCTGTTTCAGTGCGCTACGGATGAAGAATTGCCCTCGGGCAGACCAAGAGCAATAAGAACATTTCCTTCGTTCTCTCCCAAAGGCGGGCTTGATCGCATTTATTACCGTGGTGATTATATGAAGCTGCTAGGGGTAAAGCGTTGCACCTATCCGGTATCCAAAATTGCCAGTGACCATCTGGCTGTTATTGCTGATTTTGATATTTATTATGAGTAACTCAGGTTTCGGAGTTCAAATCTATCGTTACGCACTGAATGATGGAATCAGTTGTTTCTATGTACCTATCTGGAAAACGCATTTTCATCAATATCAGGAACGACAGCAAGCGACGGGTCGGGGTGTCTGCTTGATTTCAGCTTGAGAATTTCACCTTTTTTATTGATGCTGTATTTTAATCCCAACTGGTAACACATCTGCGCATTTTCGTTTTCTCCGAGTTCTTCCAGCAGCTCTGCCAGCTCCAGATAAACCGCTGCCGAAGGTGAAAAATTCAGGCTGGAATTATAATAAACCTTGCTTTTCCCCCAGAGTTGAAATTTTCTGTTGAGACGGGCTAGTGCGAGTAATAATTGCGGGCTGGTTTCATGCTTTTCGAGCCATTTTTCCGCACGTTTAATTGCCACTCTGAGATTGTCATGCTCAATCAGACCGTAGCGTTCCAGCAGCTTTTCATGCCATTGCCTGCCTATGGAGGCAATCAGGAACCTGTCGCTGGCTTTTGCGTCTCCCGCATCGCTTAAGGCTTTGCAATACAACAGGATGGCTTCCGGTTTTTCGCGGATGTCTGCGGGTAGTTTTTTCCAGAGTGCGTGTATTTTGTGGCGATCTTTCTTGTGCGCGAGGGTCATAAAAATGCCTTTCAAGGCAGTCGCTTCATAACGGTTGCGATCCTGCTCCTTGATTAGGGATTGTTTGCTTAGCTCGGGCAATAGCGTAAAAAGATTACTCCAGTCTTCCTGTTGATAATAAATTTTTGCCAATAGCTTAATCGCATAGGGGTGTTTGGGTGAAACTTCAAGCAGGTGAATCAGGGTGGCGCGCGCGCGTTCAAGCTGTCCACTGGAAAATTGCATTTCTGCCTGTGATACCGAGACGGCAGTTTGTGCCTGTTCGCCCAGTTCGCTGGCTTTTTTCAGATAAGTATCGCGTCGCTCATAGGCTTCCTGCATGTGTGCAGCGCGTGCCGCCGCAAGGTAATTCAACAGCGGGGTTTCGGCATAGCGGATATTTTCCAGCAGGTTTTTTTCAGCCTGTTGCCAGTGACCTTCGGTAAAATGCACCAGCCCTTTGGTTAATTCCTGATTTGCCTGGGCTGCCAGTTTTCTGTGTTTATAGTTTTTGATGCGCTTGCGCAGACCAAATACAAAGCGAAAAAATGAAATCAGGAAATAAGCTGCCAGAAAGCCCAGTAGCAGGGCGATTATGACAGAAGTGCTTGTCAGCGTTACGCTGCCCCAGTCGCCCCATTTTATTGATACATCAACCGAATGTTCAAACGCATAGCTGCCAAGCCAGAAAGCACCCAGGCTAAACAGGAGTAATATGATTATGTATCTCATGTTGTTTTCTATGCCCTGTTTTCTATTTGCTTATTTGATTTAAAAGTTTTAGTGAGCCGGAAATATCGGGTATTTCCGGTTTCAGATTTATGCTGTCCAGTTGTTCCAGTTCAGCTATCATTTGTTTTTGATTGCTGATCAAATGGTATTTTAGCAGTAGCTTTTTTAAATCACTTATTTGTTTATGGTAATTATTTTCCTGCTGCTTGAAAAGCATGATTCGCAGTGTTTCCAGTTTCAGGGAGAGTAGTTGCAGCAGACTCAGGCGGCTTTCTGCGTCCATTTCATCAGATAGCTGTTTGTCAAACTTGCGTATCACAACCGCATCATTAATGGTTTTTTTAACCCGGTTGAGAATGGATTCTTTTTGGGGCTGATCTGTGTTGGACTGCTCTGTCCTGGTCGGCTCTATTTTAAACAATGGCTCTGAATGTTCTGTTGTGGTTTTTGTGTCCGCTCCTCCGGATGCTTCAAGCATGGCTTGTAATTCGCTGATTTTGCCTGATAGTGCCATCATGTCAGGCAGGGTAAATTCTTCAAGACGTGCAATGTCCTGGCTGATTTGCTTGCGTAGCGGGAAAAAATCACTGCGATTCAGTTGCAGCAAACGCTTGTCTGCCAGTTTAAGCGCGCTGAGTGCGGTCTCTTTATTGTATTTAAGCGTGAGCTCGTAAATTGCTGTTTGTAACAGGAACTTTATCTCTGAAAGCTGCCATTCCAGTGTAACGGGTAATGGCTGTTTTGGTGTGGATGCCTGTTGTTTTTGGGTCAGGTCTTTTACCTGGTCATACACCGAGGCGGCGATATGTTCGGTGCCTTGCTGAATTAACTTTAGTTTTTTCAGGGTGGAATCAAACTGTTGTGTATTTTGCTCAAGCTGCTTATTGATACTTTGCTGCAGCTCCAGGAGTCGTTGTTTTTTGGCAAAGGTAGGAATTTGTTTTTTTATTTCAGCAACGCCAGCAAGCCCTGTCTTGGCTTTATCGTGGATTCTTAGCCAGTTTTTATAACCGGCGGCAATGCCCGCGGCGGTAAAAAACAGTGCTATCCAGACCAGAAATTGGGTGAAGCGCGTGCGACGATTTAATTTTCGCAGGAAAAGTTGTTGCTCATCGTTAGTCATTGGCGTGCTCTCTGTCAACTTCAGTTGCCCAGCTTAACAGTTCTTTGTAAAGTGTTTCGTCACTGGGGTCTGGTGCGCATAATAACGTGCCCTGATAATTATTGTAAGTCTTTAATAAATGAGCTTTTATTCTTTCGCTTCCAAGCAGTAGGGTGATCTTGTTGAGCCATTCATTAGCGGCTAAAAATTTAAACAGGTTTGTCAGGCTATTTCCGCTGGTAATGAGAATAATATCCAGTTGTTTGTTTTTCAGATGTTGATGTAACGGTTCTAAATTTGACTGCGGAAAGACGCGCTGATAGACATCAATATATTCAACTACCGCGCCCTGTTTTTGCAAGCCATTTTTCAGAAAGTCACGACCGTTTTGTCCCCGTAAAATGGCGATTTTTTTATTTGCTGCATAGCTTTGTATTTGTGGCATTGCAAGTAACGCCTCACTGTTAAAGCCCTGTTTGGGGAAAAAGTTTACATTGATGGCATGGCTTTCCAGGAGCCTGGCTGTTTTTTTGCCAATGGCGGCTACATTGCCAAGCTTGTTTTTGTCAAGCCATTTGAGCGCATAAGTTACTGCGTTTGCGCTGGTAAAAATAACCAGATCGTAGTCTTTTATGCGTGCCAGCTTTTCCCGGGCGGCACTGCTGTCACCGACTGCTTTTATTTCCAGCAGGGGGAACAGAATGGTGTTTGCGCCCGCTGCTTCAAGCTTTTCCTGCAAGGCTTTTGCCTGATGTTGCGGGCGCGTGATCACAATCCACTTGTGTTTGAGCGGTGATGCCATACAGCAGATTAGTGTTCAATTCCCAGTTGTTGCAGCACCTTGTCGCCACCCTGCGCGAGTAAATCTTCGGCAACCTGAATGCCAATTGCTTCTGCATCTTTTTGATTGCCGCTTCTTTCGGCACGGAAGATTCTGGAACCATCGGGAAAACCGATCAGACCTCGCAGCTGAATCTGGTCTCCCTGTAATTCAGCATAGCCACCAATGGGGATTTGGCAACCACCATTGAGGCGCGTGTTTTGTGCTCTTTCAGCCTGCAATCTTAATGCGGTTTGAGGGTGGTTGAGTGGTGTCAGCAAGCGGTTTACACGTTCATCGTCACTGCGACATTCAATCCCGATAGCGCCTTGCCCAATAGCAGGCAAGCTTTGTGTGGTGGGAATGACAGCGCTAATGCGCTCTTCAAAACCGAGTCGTTTCAGCCCTGCCGCTGCCAGTATGATGGCATCGTAATCACCGTTATCAAGCTTTGCAAGACGGGTATTTACATTGCCACGCAAGTCAAGAATTTCAATATCAGGGCGCGCTTCCTTTAGCTGGGTCTGGCGACGCAGACTGCATGTGCCTACGCGTGAGTTAAGTGGAAGTTCGTCAAGGCTTTTATAGCTGTTTGAGACAAATGCATCGCGCGGGTCTTCTCGTTCCAGCACTACCGCAAGGTGTAAGCCTTCAGGGAAAGCCATGGGTACATCTTTCATGGAATGCACCGCAATATCTGCGGAGCCTTCCAGCATACCGACTTCCAGTTCCTTTACAAAAAGCCCCTTGCCACCAATTTTTGCAAGAGGTGTATCGAGAATTTTATCCCCCTGGGTCGTCATTGTAACCAGCTCCACCTGAAGCTCAGGATGGTAGTGTGTTAACATGCGGGCAACTTCTTCAGCCTGCCAGAGTGCCAGCGGGCTTTTTCGGGTAGCAATTTTTAGAGTATTTGACATAGTTTAAGAGACAACGCATATTGCAAATAATGAACTTTACGTTAAATCCCGCTATGAGGCAAAACAGAACATGAAATTTTTTAGTAGTTGTTTGATATTTATTTTCTTTACCGGGATGCTGAGTGCGTCTGAGGTGGGTTCTGGCGAATCCAAAGTGCTTGAGGAAACTGATTTTCAGGCGCTTTCGGCAAAGATGAAAGAAAAATCGCTCGGTCTGGTTCTTATGTTTCATGCCGAGCATTGCGCCTATTGTGCCTTGATGGAGCGTGAGATTCTTTCGCCCATGGTGATTAGTGGCGACTATGACAAGCGGGTTTTTATTCGTAAATTGCTGATTGATGGCAGCGCAGAAGTCAGGGATTTTGATGGCAGTATGGTTGAGCCTTCTGAAATATCAAACCGCTATGCTGCTGTGGTCACTCCGACACTGGTTTTTCTGGATTATCATGGCAAGAAACAGGCAAAGACAATGGTGGGGATTAATACGCTGGATTATTTTGGTGTCTATCTTGATGAAGAAATTGATACATTGATGAAAAATATCAAAACCGAAGAGTCTCGGTGATTTGGCAGTCTATGACTATTTCAGTGCGATTTCTGGAGAAATAAGCTAAAGAGCAATTGGAAGCAAATAGAGGAGAGGATAGATAGATACCCATCCCCCCCTTTTTTACTATATTTTTATCATTATTATTATTGTTGTTAACATTTAACGATTGCGAACAAATCGACGTATTTCTGCGACGTGGCGACGGCTTACTTCCAGTTCGTCTTCAATACGATCAATTTTTACCCGTACACGCCCGATATTGGTTTTTGCCAGACCGGTGATGCGGTTTTTGGCAACGAGTGCGTTGCGGTGAATACGAATAAATTTATCAGACAGGTCACTTTCAAGAGACTTGAGTGATTCTTCAATAATCACCTCTCCCTTGCTATGACGCACTGTAACGTATTTTTGATCTGCCTGAAAATAATATACGTCTTCAATAGGAATTAACTCCAGGTTGCCACGCATACGCGCACAGATATGTTTCCGGCCTGAGCCAGTAATATCGCTCTCATCTAGCACTTTGGATCGTTGTGCGCGATTAAGCGAGCGGGCCTGTTGTAGACTTTTTAGTAATTGTTCTTGTCTTATTGGTTTCATAAGGTACCCTGTTGCTTTGGTTGAAAAGGCTTCTAATGCATACTCACCGTATGCAGTAGTGAAAATTACGGCTGGTGGATTTGGCATTCCTGACAGGTGTTTTGCTACTTCCAGCCCATCCATCACAGGCATGGAAATATCCAGCAAAATTAAGTCAGGTTGATGGCGTTCAACCATCATAAGTGCTTCAGCCCCGTTTTCGGCTTCTGCACAAATATTGTATTCAGAACTGTCTTTTAGCAGGCTCTGAATGCGTTGACGTGCAAGTTCTTCATCATCAACGACCAGGATGTTCATTGTCATTTTTTATGGCTCCTTAGGTATTGAGAAAGAGACGCGGTACTGATGCTCGGATTTCATTATTTTTAGATTTGCCCGATCGCCATAGGCGAGTCTCAAACGTTTTTTTAAATTTTCCTGGGCAATGTGATTCCCTTTTTGGTGGGAATTAGTGCCTTCGGGTGGGATAGGGTTGGAAACCACAACATCAAGCATCGATCCTGAATCATACAGACTAATGCCGAGTGTGCCGCCATCTTTGCGTGGCTGAATGCCATGATAAATTGCATTTTCAACAAGTGGTTGAAGTAATAATGGCGGGATTTCCATATTGAAAGGAAGAGTATTTTTGTCCATATCCCAGACAACATTCAGGCGGCGCTTGCCAAGTCGCAAGCCTTCCATTTTCAGATAGCGAAGTGTCACGTCCAGCTCTTCGCCCAGTGAAACACGATTTCTGGTATCGAGGGTTGAGCGAAAAATATCGGCAAGATCAAGCAGTGCATCTTCCGCCTTGTTTTGATCTACATGAACGAGTTGGGCAATGGTATTCAGGCTGTTAAAGAGGAAGTGAGGGCGCATGCGTGATTGTAATGCGTCATATTTCGCGCCACTGTCTGCTTTTAATAACTGGGCTATTTGATTTTGCACAAAGAAATAATGCAATGCCATCAATACCAGTAAAAGGGCAATGACGATGTTTCGCAGGATGAATGGTGTATCCCAGTAATAAATAACGCCAACTTTTTGAAAACTGTCAGCCATAATGGCAATAATGGATGCCCCGATGGTAAAACCTACAACGATGGCACTAATCACAATGCGGATATGCAAGGTACTGAGATTACGAATTTTTTTGGCAAGTAAACAGACGGCAAAGGTGGAGCTTAAGACAACCCACTGAACAAACAGGGAAGTAAGCCCCAGCCTGATAAATGAGTCGGTGTAGCTTAGGGAGGAACCAGAAAGTGCCAGGATTAAAGCCAACACTTCCGCACCCAGCATCACGCGTAACAGGGCACCTGGAGTACACAATTCAGGTAAAAAACCAATTGTCTGTTCAGTATTAGCGATATTCATTCGTTTTTATTATATTATATTCAGCTTGCGTCACTGGCTCACTTAATACCCAATCACTCTGTATCAAGTAAGCCAAGCGACTAATTTGCAAGCAAAAAACTCTTTTTTATTATTGTTTGTCAAGCCGACAGGCGGTGCAATTATTCTGACGATCTATCGTTCGTTATTTTTATTAATTTTGTTCGTCTATTATAAGCAAACCTTACTGACTGGAAACTGAATAAATATGTCTGAAAACAAAAAAAGTACGGATACTGAAGATACTGAAAAAGATAAACTCTGGGGAGGGCGTTTTACTGAATCAACCGATGCTTTTGTCGAGGCTTTTACGGCATCAATAAATTTTGATAAACGCCTGTATGAGCACGATATCGTGGCTTCCAAAGCTCATGCGCAAATGCTGCACAAGGTCGGGATTCTTGCAAAAGACGAAATGCAGGATATTTTGTCTGGTCTGGATGAGATTCAGCAGGAAATTGAAGCAGGCACTCTGGAATGGTCGGTTCAGCTTGAAGATATTCATATGAATATTGAAGCCCGTCTTACTGACAAGATAGGAATCGCGGGTAAAAAACTGCATACAGGGCGTTCGAGAAACGACCAGGTTGCAACCGATATCAGGCTTTGGCTGCGTCAACAGATTGATTATATATCATCTGAGATCGTGCGCCTGCAACAGGGATTGTTGCAAGTTGCGAAAAGGGAAGCAGATACTATCTTGCCTGGCTTTACCCATCTGCAGGTGGCTCAACCGATTAGTTTCGGGCATCACATGATGGCGTGGTATGAAATGTTAAAGCGTGATTTTGAAAGATTGCAGGATTGCAGAAAACGGGTCAATATTATGCCATTGGGTGCAGCGGCATTGGCAGGGACAAGTTATCCCATAGACAGAGACTACACGGCGGAGTTATTAGGTTTTGAATGTGCATCTGCAAACTCGCTGGACAGTGTCAGTGACCGGGATTTTGCGATTGAATTTGTCTCCGCGGCATCTTTGCTGATGATGCATCTGTCACGTTTTTCCGAGGAGCTGGTATTATGGACCTCGGCGCAATTCAATTTTATTAATTTGCCGGATCGCTTTTGCACCGGCTCATCCATTATGCCGCAGAAGAAAAACCCGGATGTACCTGAACTGATCAGGGGCAAAACGGGACGTGTTTATGGCGATTTGATGTCTTTGCTGACCCTTATGAAAAGTCAGCCACTTGCCTACAATAAGGATAACCAGGAAGACAAGGAACCTTTGTTTGACACAGTGGATACCTTGCTGGGTAGCCTGAGAGCTTTTGCGGATATGATTCCCCATATTGAAACCAGAAAAGACAGTATGCGTACAGCTGCAATGCAGGGCTTCTCAACTGCGACTGATCTTGCTGATTATCTGGTAAGAAAGGGAATGCCATTCAGGGACGCGCATGAAGTCGTAGGCAATGCGGTTGCCTTTGGGGTCAAAACAGGCAAAGACCTTAGCGAGATGTCATTGCAGGAATTGCAGGCATTTTCCAAAATGATTGGGCAAGATGTGTTTGAGGTGCTAACGCTGGAAGGTTCCGTTGCTGCGCGCGATCATCTTGGCGGGACTTCTGCGGCGCAGGTCAGGAAAAGAGTTGAAGAAGCATACATCAATCTTCAGAATATTCAGGCGAATGACACGCTTTGATAATATTAGTATTTGATAATATTCTATTACTGCCTGTAGTGCTATAATGTACCACTATTGATGATATAAAGGATTCCATTATCCATGAATTTTTTTGTTTTACCGGCTACACCAGGGGCTATACCAAAAGCTGTATCAGGGACATTAAGATCAGGTTGGATTGTAGTGATGGTCGCACTGGGGTCTATGCTGTTTTTAACAGCCTGTTCGATACACCGCAAGGTACCCGTCAGTCAACCACCGAGGGTATTTCAGTATGCTTATAAGGCACCGGCGCGTCAGGCAGTTAATCCCGAGTTTGCCAGGAAACTGGCAAAAGGGAGCAAGGGCGACCATGCTGTGCTTAGATTAAATGGGGTATCCGTCCCGGTTCGTCTGGGTGAACATTATTTTTCAGCAAATGGCAATCAATGCAGACGTTACCTGGTTAAATCTTCACTATCAAAAGCGGCGTGTTTGATAAACAATCGCTGGTATCAGGCAAAACCCATCCTTGTTAACGAATAATTAAAATGAAACTCTTTAAATCAGCGGTATTTTGGCTTTTCTTTGTGCTTCCAATGGCTCTGGGTGTTACCTATTATTATAAATACGCCAGTAAACAATACGAAGCCAACGCACATTTTACAATTGAAAAGACAGGAAAAGTGGAATCTGATCCTTTCGGTTTCCTGACTGGATTGACGGGCAATGTTCCATCCACCCGGGATGCGCTTATCATAAAGGATTTTATTGAATCTCGTGAAGTTCTAGAACGTACCAAAGATGATTTTGATATTCGCAAATTGTATATGCGCAAAGACAAGGATTTTCTCTCACGACTGGATGAAAATGCCACTATGGAAGATATCGTTGAATACTGGAAAACCAAGGTAAACATTGAGTTTAACAAGGCAACGGGTATCGCGCATTTAAGTGTGCTTGCATTTGAGCCTGAAGATGCGATGACGGTCATTAATGCAGTGATGAAAGAGAGTGAGGAGCTGGTAAACAAGCTTTCAGAGAAGGCTCGTCAGGATAGTTTGAAATTTGCCAGAAAAGAACTTGAGAATGCCCAGGAAAAGCTCAAAAAGGTTCGTAGAAAAGTAAAGGAATTCAGGGACAAGGAACAACTTTTAAGTCCGGAAAAGGATCTTGAAACAAAAATTTCACTGGTGGCAGCACTGGAAAGCGAACTGGCGAAAGCAGAGGCGGAACTGCGAAGCCTGCAAGCATCTCTGCATAATAGCTCACCAAAGGTTAAAGCGGCACTGAATAAATATAACTCCTTGAGGCAACAGGTAAAAAAAGAGCGTGCTCGCCGCTATCGTAGAGGCAGTAATAAAAAAGACAAAAAAACTATTGGCGCATTGCTTGCCAGGCAAGAGGAACTGTTAACAGAACAGGAGTTTGCTGAAAAGAGCTATGCGTCTGCCAAACTGGCTATGGAACAGGCAAGGATTGATGCCATACAGCAACATCGTTATCTTACTGTTATCGTAAAACCCAGATTGCCTGAACGGGAGGCGAAACCCGACCAGCCCCACGATTATATTGTGTTATTTGTTTCCTGTTTATTATCATGGGGTATTATGGGTTTGATTATCGCGTCTGTCAGGGATCATGCGGGCTGGGTTTAATAAAAATGATACATACACATACTATGAAGAAACAAACCATTTACTTTATTGTAAGCTGTTTTCTCTTGTTTGCTCTGGCAATAGATGGGAATACCAAAGAGCCTGCAACAAAAACAATTCAGCCTTATGGCAGTAACCTGTTTTCCGGTGATTTTCAGTCCTTGCATAATGACGGTTTGAATCCGGATTATAAACTGGAAATAGGTGACAAACTTGCCTTGCACATGTGGGGACAGGTAACAATTGATGAAACACTGACGGTTGATTCCAGCGGGCAAATTTTTATCCCGGAAGTTGGTGCTGTTAAAGTGGCTGGTATTTCATCACGCAATCTTTCCAGAGTCGTCAAGCAAAAAGTAGCAACAATATTTAAGGATGGGGAAGGTGTCTATGTTAGTTTGCTCACATCAACACCCATCAGTGTTTATGTTACGGGTTCTGTTAAAAAACCGGGGCAATACACCGGAGCGGCATCCAATAGCGTTTTGTCATTTCTTTTTAAGGCAGGCGGAATTGATCCCCAGCGGGGCAGTTATCGAAGCGTGAGGTTGCTAAGGGGAAACAGACTGATTACACGCTTTGATCTCTATCCTTTTTTAAGAAAGGGAAAAATTAAGCATGTAAAGTTTCAGAATGGCGATACCATCGTTGTTGATGAAATAGGCTCGACCATAGAAGTGGCGGGCAATACCAGAAACCCTTTTCGTTTTGAATTTCTGGGAAAACAAATGACAGGGAGGCAACTGGAACAATATGCCCGACCTGCCGCCAAAGTCACCCATGTGTCGATTTCTGGTGCTCGCAACAGAAAACCCTGGTCAGTGTATATACCTTATCAGCAATTTTTAAACACACGTTTGCTTGATGGCGACAAGATTACGTTTAGAACAGATTCGATTACACCTGCCATAGGCATCAGGATACAGGGAAGTTTTAGAGGTGAATCTTATTATTCGATTAAAAAAGGAAGTCGTTTGAAAGAAGTTCTTGATTACATTGCGGTTGATCCTGAATCATCAGATATAAAGAATATTTATCTTAAGCGCAGAAGTATTGCCAATCAGCAAAAGAAAAACCTGTCTGAAAGTATTCAAAGACTGGAAAGAAGCCTGCTTACCACGCCTTCAAAATCTGATGGTGAGGCAGCAATTCGGGGTAAGGAAGCTGAATTAATGCTTAAATACGTCGAACATGCCCGTCAGGTACAAATAGAAGGGCAGGTAGTTGTCAGTGAAAATGGAAATATCGCAAATATCCGTCTTGAAGAAGGCGATATTATTGTTATTCCGCAGAAGAGTGATGTTGTTACTGTCAGCGGTGAAGTGCTTATCCCGCAGGCAATGGCATACGCACAGAATGTTTCCATCAAGGACTATATCAAGCGCGCGGGTGGTTTTGCGCAGCGAGCAGACGAGCAAAAGCTGGTTGTCAGGCATCCGAATGGAAAAGTCGATATTGGATCAAATTTAAGGGTGAACCCTGGTGACCAGATTATTGTTTTCCCAAAAGTAGATCCAAAGCAGCGACAAAATGTAAAAGACTGGATTCAGATCATCTATCAAATCGCTATTTCAGCCAAGGCAGTGGGGCTATAGGGATATGGAGCTGCTTCATGCGTTGTCAGTTCAGGGGCGTGTTATTTCAGCTCTGACACTACGCGAAACACGTTCAAGGTATGGCAACAGAAAACTGGGTTTTTTCTGGGCTTTTTTCGAGCCATTAGCTCATGTTGCTGTTTTTGTCGCTATCTTCTCCTCAATGAGTCGCACCTCACCCATTGGTGATAATACGGGCTTGTTTATACTGACGGGTATTATGCCCTTCCAGCTTTTTAATAATATTGTTACCAATATTATGAATGGTCTGGGTGCAAATAAGGCACTTTTGGGATACCCGCAAGTTATGCCGTTTGATATTATCGTTTCAAGAGTAGCGATTGAATTTGTGAGTATTTCTGTTGTTTTTATTTTTTGTATCGCGCTCGCATTCTATTTTGGTATTGAAATAAAAATTGATAACTTTTTGCAAATGATGGCACCTGTCGCATTACTTGTTTTATTTGCCACAGGAGTCGGCATGTTTAATGCGGCAATTATGCATTCAATGCCTTCCTATTCCAATATTTACTCAGCCCTGTCCAGACCCCTGTATTTTATGTCTGGTATTTTTTTCACAATGGATTTTCTTTCGCCCAAAATACTCGATTTCCTGTCTTATAATCCGTTGCTAAATATGGTTGAATGGTTTAGAAGTGGTTTTTATAGCAGTTTTGACAGTTCGTTATATGATGTGGAATATACCGTAGAATCTACGCTTATTATTTTTGTAATAGGTCTGCTTGCTGAACGGGCAACAAGTAAAAAAGCACGACAAATAACATAATATGATTGAGTTTCGCAACGTCACCAAAACCTACCACACCAAAAATGGTAAAAATACCATTCTTGATAATGTCAGTTTCAAGTTTCCGGAGAAACAGAATATTGGCGTTTTGGGTATAAATGGTGCTGGAAAGTCTACATTATTACGCTTGATCGCAGGCAGTGAATATCCAGATAGCGGCAGAATTATAAGAAAAGGGCATTACTCATGGCCGCTTGGTTTTGCCGGCTCGTTTCATCACACACTCACGGGCATTGAGAATCTGCGTTTCGCCTGTCGCATTTATGGTGCCAATATAAAAAGAGTCACTGAATACGTCATCGACTTTTCAGAATTGGGTGACTATATTTATGAGCCAATTCAAAGCTATTCATCCGGGATGCGTTCCCGCCTTGCATTTGCATTAAGTATGGCAATTGATTTTGAAGTCTATCTGGTTGATGAGATTATGGGCGTGGGCGATCAGGGCTTTAAAGACAAATGCAAGCTGGCATTCGAGAATAAAAGAAAAACTTCAAGTCTCATCATGGTTTCACATAGCATGGATACGATCAGGGACTATAGTGATGTTGCCATACTGCTTACAGGGGAAGCTTTAAAGATATATGAAGACGTGGAGGAAGCGATTGAAATTTACAATACATTATCGAAAAAAAGCTAGCCAAAATCAGCTTTTCTGCGACAGCTCGCCATTCCCAAACAGACTCCTGAGCTGAGCGCAAGCTGATAAAATCGTGCCACGATGCTGGATTCAGAAAAACAACGAAAAATCATCCATATTGATATGGACTGTTTTTTTGCCGCTGTTGAAGTGCGTGAGAATCCAGACCTAAAAGGAAAGCCTGTTGCGGTTGGCGGAAAGCCCAATACACGCGGTGTAGTTGCTGCCTGTAACTATGAGGCGCGCAAATTCGGGGTTCACTCCGCCATGCCAATGTCCCGCGCGCATAAACTCTGCCCTGAGCTAATCACCACCCCAGTCAATATGCCCTTATACAAGAGTGTATCCAGTGAAATTCATGGCATCTTTCATCAGTATACTGATCTAATCGAGCCTTTGTCACTGGATGAAGCCTATCTTGATGTAAGTGATTGCAGGCGGTGTAACGGTAGCGCCACACTAATAGCAGAGGAAATCAGAAGAAAAATATTCCACTCACAGAAGCTCACCGCTTCAGCCGGAGTTGCACCGAATAAATTCCTGGCTAAAGTAGCCAGCGACTGGAACAAACCGGATGGGCAAAAGGTCATCACGCCAGACGAAGTTGATGATTTTGTCAAGACGCTTCCGGTTACTGCCATATCCGGTGTAGGCAAGGTCACAGCCAGGAAAATGCACAAGTTAGGTTTACAAAGCTGTGATGATCTCAAAATGCTGGGTCTTGAAAAACTGCAATTTTATTTTGGCAGCTTTGGCGAATCACTTTATCTCTACAGTCAGGGTATTGACTATCGCCCCGTAAAGATACGGCAGATTCGCAAATCACTCAGTGTAGAAGATACCTTTGCCCACGATTTGCCAGATTTACAAGCCTGTCTGGGAGAGCTCCCTGCAATTTATTCTGAATTATTAAAACGCCTTGAGCGCGCCAGAGAAAAGCAACGCCTCAATCCCAAAGCACTGTTTGTAAAAATACGCTTTAATGATTTTGTCACCACGAGTATGCAAATGCCGGCGTCAGCTCCCCATAAAAAAGCCTATAGCTATCTGTTAACTCAAGCATGGCAAAGAGGGAAACGTCCGGTACGCCTTATTGGAATCGGCTTGCAGTTTTTTCCTCCTGATTTACCGGAGCAGTTAAGTCTGTTTTGAATCGCTGAGGTAAGTTAAGCTTTTATGGCTTTTTGAATCACGGGCACTAAATCCTCAGGCAATTTTACCTTGCCAGACAGTGCAAACTGTTGTGCGTCGGGCGACATCTTTTTCCAGGTGCGGATAATAATGTCGATCCACTTTTCTTCATCATACTGTGGGTATTTCTCATACATTGGCAGCATATAATGCTCAATAAAGGTAAGTGCGGCAACGTCTTCCAGTATCTGGGTATCACTGTTATTCCTGAGATTTTTTTTGCCAATAGCCAGTTTTACCCGTTCGATAAATGCCTCGTCATAGCCTGCCTGTTGCAGATACCTGGCAGCAGTATCAGCATGAAATTTATACAGATTGGTACGCCATTGATGATAGCCCTTGCGGTTCATTGGATAATCACTGCGTGGTGACTTCCAGCGTTCTATATGCTGCGCCGCCACAGCCAGCCTGGCAACCTCATCCGCATCAGGTCGGTAGCGTTTAAGCATATCCAGCATACGTCTTGAATAAAGCAGTTCTTTGGGAAGCTGCTTGCCATCGTAGTCTGTCTCCAAATTGGGGTCCTGGCTATTTGCAGCATCATAGAGTTGCAGTGCTTTGTTATAGCGTTCTGCATCACGTTCTGTATCAATAGTTGTCATGGTTCTGTTCAGGCTCGCAGAAAGTTTCGGGTATCCTGATTTTACTCAAAAATAAAAAAGCTGATATTTTACCTGAAATGCGAATGGTTAATAGTTTGTCGGCTTGCGCCCAGACCAACCTGATCTGCGCTACTGAGGGCAGAGCATATAGCAATGTAGCCCGTATGAAGCCTTGCGGATACGGGGACAAGTTGCGAATATAAAAATATGTAAAAAACAGGGGGGATGGGTATGTCAGAGGATAGAAGACAGTTTCATAGGTTAGCCAGGCGTAAGCCGACGGATCGTGGTACCATATGTGTAGCTATTCGCAAAACAAGATGTGTTTCTAATGGGAGATTTGCATATAATTAGGCACTCGTACTTGCGTTATTAATTTGAATCACCAGGGAATACTAATGATAGATAGCGAACCAACACAGGAATTTTCGGACAAGATATTTAAGTTTTTTAAATCGTCTATCTCGAAAATTCATAAAACTCAAAGTTACGATGCCTATATTCAATGGGTAAGGGAAAACTATTCGGGCTTTTTTCCTGCGGATGATGATTCTTTGCAAGTAGCTTTGCACACGGCGCGCTCAATCTGGAATACGACTCCCCTGTTAAGCAATCGTTATCGTCCCTCTCCTTTACCAGAAGTTAAACGCAATAGTCCTTGCCCCTGCGGCTCTGGAAAGAAATATAAACAGTGTTGTTTGCGTCTTGCCAATATGTTTCCACCTTTAGAATCAAGTCTTGTATGGTCACTTCTTATAGACGAAATGAGCCAGCAAGAGATAGAAGAAGCGCTATTGCAACGTGTCTTGCCCACTGGCTTGGTAGTGGAAATAGCAGATCGCTACAAAGAGAAAGGAAAGATTGTCGAGGCAATTCAAATGCTGGAGTCTATTTTTACTATGATTCCTGCTGAAAAAATGGGTAAGGATGAGTGTTTTGCACTAACCAGCTTCTGTAATACCTGTGATGATACGGGGCTTTCTGAATATCGAACACGAAAAATAGCATTGTTGCATCAATTAAAGGACAAGGGTTCTCGCCTGATTCGTTCCGAAGCCTGGCAACGCTTGTCTGTAATAGCAATTGACCGGGGCGATAAAGATGCCGCATGGAAAGCTTTTCAGAAGGCTCAGCGCTTAACTCCTAATGATCCTGGTATTGATTTACTTGAAATAAATCTGCTAATTGGTGAATCCAAGGCGGATCTGGCACAACAACGCGCCAAAATGATAATTAGAAAAATGCAAAAAAACGGGACTTACGAAGACTCTCCTCCATTCAGTAATTTTTTACAGGCAGTTGCTGAAGATCCTCAAGCGGTTATTGATAAGCTTATATTATGGTCAGGATAGCAATTCACTGGATCGCTTGCAGGACTGGCTAGAAAAAGTAGCTGAAAGGCAACCACCCGTTTATAAGATAAAGTCTTTTAGTGTTGATTATAGCTGGATGGATCTGAAAGATAATGATAATGAGATAAAACTTCAAACGCCTGATATATTTGCAGAAGCAGAAAGCCAAAATGAAATATTTAACAGTCTTTCAGACAAGGAATATAAACTGGTTACACCCGCAAGCATTCGGAAGTTAAACAGGCAATGGAGCAAGGTGATTTATCACAGGGAACGCTCTTTTCCCTGGGACGAGAGGGGGTGGATAGAATTTCTGGAGAAAACTCCTCAATGCTTTGATAGTATTGAAATAATTAATGATATTTTGATGGCATTGGAAGAATGGCAACAAGAGAAAGATGTTTTAGAAAATATAAGTTTGCCATTAGCACAAAGAGCCTGGCAGATATATGAATCACTCCCCGAGCAAGGTGGAATGCCCACAAGGTTTTCGGAGAATGAATCATTATATTTGGCTTTATCTTCTATTATTCTCATATTAAAACAGCTTGGTCAAAATGACGGACTGATATCCTATTACGAAAGACTCATTATTATCAACCCAACTGATATACTTGGCTTGCGTGGTGGGCTGGCTCACGAATATCTTGCTCAAAAAGAATACGATAAATTTTTTAATCTGCTGCGTATTTACTCGCGTGATGTTTCACTCGATTTCTCTATGGCTAAAGTCCTGGCACTATGGGCTACAGGGGATATAGATGCTGCCAAAAAACAATGGTCAAAGGTTAAAAAATACAACTCACATATTAAAAAATATCTGCTAAAGAACGACATAGCGATGCCAAAAATTACCTACGAGATCACTGTGGGTGGTGAAGATGAAGCATGGCTTTATCGTAACGTTGCCCGTGATATTTGGCTGGAACATAAAGGCGCGCTTGACTGGCTTAAACAAAATTAGGAGCCTATTCGGTTGGGTTAGCCCTGAGCGTAACCGAGCATTTTTAGATTTCCAACTTATTGATATTATTGGTGGTAGGACTGGTGTAACTTTTCGCTTCAATCCCAGTTCTCAGACAGCCAGACAGCCTCCTAAAAACGCGCATGCAGCATTAAGCCATCCGGGTCGTTATCATTTTTTGACGGGATCCAGGGAGACAGGCATTTTTTGCTTTTAACGCAGGGATCAGTCAGTGTTTTAAGAAATTCAAGCAGGTTTTTTATATCCTTTTCGGATGCGTTTTTAATTGTGTGCAGTTCCAGACCTGATTTTGCGGCAGCCAGTGTATTGACCTGCATATCATCAAGTTTGATGTGTTTTTGTTTTAACTGTTTCTTGTTGTAATGACGGATACTCTCAAGCGGAAACAGCATGTGTCGTGTTATGCCTTCGAGTGTTGTGTATGCGCCAGCATGTCCCCATGGTCCGGTCACTTCGACGTTCAGCAAGGTTGGTGTTCGAAAGCGGTACTTGTCTCCCTTATTATTCGTTACTGAGCCACAGCCAAAGTCCTCTGTTTTTGTTTTTCCCTCGCCCTTACCCATGCCTATCTGTGGCATGGCGGTATTATGAAAAAGTTCATCCGTAAAAAAATCTCCACTGTGACAACGGTTGCAATTTGCGCCGCCCTCACTCTCCTTTTGAAAGAAAAACAAAGCGCCTTTTTTTGCCTGTTCTGAAATGGCGTTATTATCACCTGCCAGATATTTCCTCCAGGGGTTATTTATAAACACCTGGGAGCGCTCATATTCTCCTATGGCAGCTGAAATATTTTGCTCGGTGATCAGCTCATCCGCCGAAGCACCTGGCTCGGAAAAGCCTTTGCGGAAGGCTGGCAACCAGTTCTTTTTTAATCTGTTTGCGAGGGCTCTACGCACTGTTTGAGTGCCTGCATCGGGCATAAAGTTACCCCGCATTTCTGCCTCCGATATAATCGGAAAACGCGCCTGAGCCTGAACCAGGTTTTCTCCGCCGAGTGGATCAAGAGTTTTAGAAGGTACGTCGGGTGTATTTATGCCCTCAAAATTATTAAAGTGCTGATCCGCCATTGCTTGCACACGTCCATCGTGAAAAAGTGATTTTTTATAAAAAATGCTGTTAAAAGTCGATGGTGCATTGCGTGGCACAGCCAGCTGAAAGCCTTTCTTTAGTTTCCGTTTGAGCCCTAATACATCGGGTTTTAGGGCATGTGCGCCAATAGGCAGAGAGAGATTGTCACCGCCACCCAGGAGCGGATGATGACAGGAAACACAAGCCGTATCTTTTTCTCCACCCAGTGCCTTGCTATAAAACAGCTTCATGCCAAGCTGCGCCAGAGGTGAATCAATCGCAGGTATAGGTGAGTCAGTTTTGGGTGTGCCTGTCAGATTTAGCTGTTGTGCAAGCTTTCTAAGGCGTTGATCTGTTTTGGATATGCCATCCGCAGAGACAGAAAAACTGATATAAATGATCAATAAAAATGCCAGAACTTTATAGTGAATATTCATTATTATTTTTTGATTATTATTGCTTTAAATACTTTCAGCTTATTTGAGCAAAAAAGTCTGTCTAATAAATTACCAATATGTCTAATTTTACTCTGGTTTACTCTTAAAATAATGACTGGCTATCAGAAAAAAACAACCATATATCACTCATAACTGAATCTGAAGAGTGTCAGAAATAGATAACCCATCCCCCCTGTTTTTGATATATTTTGCCTATGCGCATTATTCACACATCCGACTGGCATTTAGGTCAAAATTTTATGGGGAAAAGCAGGGCGGCAGAGCATCGCCTGTTTTTTGCCTGGCTACTTGAAATAATCAACAGCAGACAGGTTGATGCGCTGATTGTTGCGGGGGATATTTTCGACACGGGTTCGCCGCCGAGCTATGCACGCGAAATGTATAACCGCTTTATTGTGGATATTCACCGTAGCGGCTGCCAGCTGATTATACTTGCGGGCAACCATGATTCAGTTGCTACCCTGAATGAATCCCGCGAAATACTTGCCTGCCTGAATACGCATGTGATTTCCTGCGTTGCAGATGATAGCAGCAACTTCATTATTCCCCTGGGTACACGCACGGGCGAGACAGGCGCAATCCTGTGTGCCATTCCCTTTATCCGTTCGCGGGATGTTACCCTCAGTCACTCCGGGCAAAGCACTGAAGAAAAACAACAGGCGATGCAGCAGGCGATTGCCGCTTATTACCAGGATCTCTACCAGCAGGCAGATAACTACCGCAAGGAAAACAAGCTGTGCGTTCCGGTTATTATGAGCGGGCATCTGGCAACCGTCGGCGCAAGCACCACAGATTCTGTGCGCGATATTTACATCGGTACCCTGAATGCCTTTCCTGCGAGCGCCTTCCCTGCCGCAGACTATATTGCACTGGGGCATATTCACAAGCCGCAAAAGGTCGCCAAAAGCGAGCACATTCGTTACAGCGGTTCTCCGCTTGCGCTGAGTTTTGATGAAGCAGCAAGCAGCAAATCGGTATTGCTGCTGGAATTTGAAGGCGCCAAACTAAAGCAGCTTGAATCCTTGAAGATACCCGTCTGGCAACCGATGCAAATCATCAAGGGCGATTTAAAGCAGATTGAAAAACAGCTTAAAAGCTTGCCTGATTCATTTGAACTGGATGATGAACAACGCATCTGGGTCGAAGTTGTGGTGTCAGCAGAGGATTATATTAACGATCTGCAAACGCATATCCAGAAATTTGCAGAAGATTTACCCATTGATATTTTGCGTCTGCGGCGAGAGCGCAAACAGCAAGCCTCAGCCCTGCAAATCCAGCAAAAAGAAACGCTGCAGGAACTCGCTGTGATGGATGTTTTTGAGCGTCGTCTCAGGGAAGAATATGGCGAGATGGATGATAGCGACAAGGAAAACCGGCAAAGGCAGGAGCGAATCCGCCACTACTTCAAACAAGTGCTGGAGCAACTGGAAACAGGGACAGTTACAGGGAGCAGCCAGGCAGAATGAAAATACTCAGTTTGCGTTTTAAAAACATAAATTCGCTGCGAGGCGAATGGAAGATTGATTTTAGCCAGGCACCTTTCAGCAATAATGGTCTGTTTGCAATCACCGGAGCCACTGGCGCAGGCAAAACCACCATTCTTGACGCGATCTGCCTGGCACTGTACCACAAGACGCCACGCTTATCCGTGTCAGCAGGCAATAACCAGTTGATGACACGGCACTGCGCAGACAGTCTTGCCGAAGTTGAATTTGAAGTCAGGGGAAAAGCCTACCGGGCATTCTGGAGTCAGCGCAGGGCGCGCAACAAGGCAGACGGCAAACTGCAAGCACCGCATGTTGAGCTGTGTCAGCTGGAGAATAGCGATGCTGATCCCACAAAAGATGGCAGTGGCAAGATAATCGCAGAAAAAATACACGACAAAGAGCAGCTTGTTACAAAAATCACCGGCTTGAACTTTTCACGCTTCACCAAATCAATGTTGCTCGCGCAGGGAGGCTTTGCCGCCTTTTTAAACGCCAATGCAAAGGAACGCGCTGAACTCCTGGAAGAACTGACCGGAACAGAAATCTACGGACAAATCTCGCAGCAGGTTTTTGAGAATTACAAACAGTCTCAAATTGAATTGCAAAAGCTGCAAGCCCGCCTGGAGGGAATCGCGCTTCTGCATGAGGATGAAATTAAGCTACTGCAAGCCCGTCAGGATGAATTAAACAGGGAAGTGCAGCAGGCGCAACAGCAGCGTGACATCAGCACCACAAAGTATCAGTGGCTAAAGCAATGGCTCGAATTGCAGGCAGAACAGCAAAAGCTTCAGCAAAAACTCAAACAAAGCGAAGCAAAACTTGGCGCAGAAAAACCTAACCTGGACAAGCTCAAACTCAGCGAACCGGCACTGCAACTAAGCCCATACTTTCAAAAAGTGCAGGAAAATCAAAAGCGCCTTGCAGACACAGAGAAAAAACTAAAAACACATCGGACGCGTTACGCAAGCCTCTTCAAGCAGCAGCAAAGCAGCGAAACAGAATACCAGCAGGCAGAAAAACACTATCAAAACTGCAAGGCAAAACAGCATCAGGAAGAAACCCGCATAGCCGACGTGCTGCAACCGCTGGAACAGCAAATCAAAACACTCAAACAGCAACTTGCCGGGATCGAAGCCAAACACCAGCAGCAACTCGCAAAGCTGGAGGAAAAACAGCAGCAAGCCAGAACACTCGATGAATTACACAAGGCGCTGGAAAAGCAAACGCAGGAGCTAAAAACCACCCGGGAGCAACTCAAACAGCAGCAACAGCAGTTTAGTGCAGACTTTGGCAAAATAAATCTGGAAAAACTGGAGCAGCAACTCGAACAATACCAGCAAAAAAAAGAACACGAATTAAAACTGCAAACACTCTTTGCGCGCTACCAGGAATATCAGCAGGAATACCAGCAGGAAATACAACAGCAGGGCACACTCAAGAAACACATCCAGCAACACACAAGGAAGGTCAACAAGCTCCGGCAAGACTACCAGGCAAACCAGCAACAGCTAAAAGACATCCAGACACTGCTGCAACAGGAACAGCGCATTATGGATTTAAGCGCCCACCGTGAACGCCTGCAACCAGGTGAAGCCTGCCCGCTGTGTGGTTCTACCACGCATCCGGCGATTAGCGAATATCAGCAACTCGACATCTCGCACACACAACAACGCCTTGCAGAAAAACAGCAGGCGCTTGAAACGCTCGCCCAACAG
>JALVDQ010000323.1 GCA_027008885.1 Thiotrichaceae bacterium
TCAAGGCATTGCGACGGGAGCATAGTGGGCTATGTGAGCAAAGCAATAACGAAGAAGATCAGAAAACAGGGGCTAAATTGTTAGATTAATTTTGAGCGGGTACTTAATTAGAGCCTGAATGAGTGAAGCTCATGCTGAAACAGTTTTACGCACAGACTCCGGATTATTTGATAGAGCTGCTCTGGCATACAGGGTAGAATTTATGCCATGAAAAATTTAAACCCAAAACAGCAGGTGAGATTTATTACGGTTGATATAAATCATGCCGGTCAGCGGATTGATAATTTCTTGCTGCGTGAGCTGGATAATGTTCCCAGATCCTATGTTTACCGTATCCTGCGTAAAGGTGAGGTGAGAGTAAACAAAAAGCGCTGTAAACCTGTTTACAAATTAAAAGAGGGTGATATTGTCAGGATTCCTCCGCTATTTTCAGCGAATAAATCATCCCCTAGAAGCGCGCCAGAATCATTGCTGAAAGCATTGCAGTCGGGTATCTTGCTTGAAGATGATGACTTGATTTTCATAAACAAGCCCTCTGGTCTGGCTGTTCATGGGGGTTCCGGCATACAATATGGTCTTATTGAAAGCTTTCGTCAGTTGCGTCCAGATTTGACCTTTATTGAGCTGGTTCACCGGCTGGATAAAGAAACCAGCGGGATTGTTATGCTGGCAAAAAATCGGGAAACACTGTTACAACTCCATCAAATGATGAAGCAGGGGCAAATTAATAAATATTATCAAACCCTGATTAAGGGTGAATGGCAGGGAGGTCGCAGAAAGGTTACAAATCAGTTGCAACGTCAACAGGGGCAGAAACAGAAAATGCAGGTACTGAAACCTGATTCTGGAACAACAAAAACAGGCAAAGAATCGACCAGCATATTTAGTCCTGTCAGCATTTACAAGGGTTATAGTTTAATGAAAGTTGAGCTAAAGACAGGGCGCATGCATCAAATACGCACTCAACTGGCAGACCTGAGGCATCCGGTGCTGGGTGATTCGCAATATGGAGATTTTGGTCTTAATCGTACCATCAAAAAAGAATATGGACTAAAACGTCTGTTTTTACATGCCTGCCATTTACAATTCACTTTAAAAAAAGGCGATAACTCAAAGCGATACGACTGTAAAATTGCCCTTCCTGATGATCTTGAAGCTGTTATCAAGATTTTGGAAACTGAAAACTAACCGCAAATCCTATTGGTAAAGACTACATGAAAAAATACTCACTACTCATCTTTGACTGGGACGGGACATTAATGGATTCACAAGCCCAGATTGTTAATTGCATGAAATCTGCAATCGCCGAGCTGGGGCTGGAACCACGCGAGGATAAACAAATTAGTGATATTATTGGGCTCGGTCTGGAAGAAGCAATTCTGTCCTTATATCCAGGAATCAATTCAGGACTGCTGGGAAAAATGGTGCAAACCTACCGTGAGCACTATTTATTTAAGGATAAAACACCGAGTCCGCTATTTGATGGAACCCGAAAAGTGCTTGATAGTCTTTATCAGGCAGGCTATGAACTCGCAATAGCCACAGGAAAATCACGCCGTGGGCTTGATAAAGGCTTGCATGAAACGGGCTTGCACAAGTATTTTCCAGTCACTCGTTGTGCTGATGAGACACGCTCAAAGCCACATCCCCAAATGCTTGAAGAAATCCTGGTTGATTATAATACCGATGCGTCAAAAGCACTGATGATCGGTGACAGTGAATATGACATGCAGCTAGCCACTAATGCAAAAATTGATGCCCTTGCGGTAAGCTATGGCGTGCACAATCTTATTCGGCTTTTAAAACAGGATCCAGTTGGCTTTATTGATGATATTAAGCAGTTTCCTGATTGGCTGGAGAAGCATAATCACAATCACAATTAGAATACTAATACCCATCCCCCCCCTTTTTTTACATATTTTTGCGTAGGGTTGGTGCAGCCATGCGGAATCAACCAAATCTGGTTGTCTACAACTACATGCTCTGCCTCTGCCTCTGTCTTCTGTCCTCTGAAACACCCATCCCCCCTGTTTTTTATATATTTTTGCGCAGTTTGTAGGATGGCTTAGCCTGGGCGTGGTAGCGGGGTCAAGTCTTTAATTTTGCATAGATATAAAAACAGTATAGGATGCAGTAAACAAAAAGATCGACATGCAAAATTAAAGACTTGACCCCGCATGCTCCTGTGACCCCGCATGCTCCTGTTGGTCAAAGGCTTTGGGGGTTATTTAAATGCCTAATCAACAATACCTTAGAGCAGTTTCGAGCAGAACTGGGAGAGTTGGCAGATCAAATCATGTCTGCTCTTGAACAGAACATAAATGCTTTTTT
>JALVDQ010000324.1 GCA_027008885.1 Thiotrichaceae bacterium
GAATTGCCGTGTCGTCGCTCTGGATGTCAAGGGTCAACCCTGGAGCACCGAAAAGCTGGCAAGCCGCTTGCAGGACTGGATGATGGGCGGGCAGGATATTGCCTTGCTGGTTGGTGGCGCCGATGGACTGACCCATGAAGTGTTACAGCTTGCCCATGAAAAATGGTCGCTGTCAAACCTCACATTCCCGCATCCGCTGGTTCGGGTAATTCTCGCAGAACAGTTATACCGGGCTTATAGCATCACTGAAAATCACCCCTATCACCGCGCAGGTTAAGTCAGGTAGGGTCGGTGTAGCCTTGCGGAACCGACCATCGTAGCTCGAACCTGGTCGGTTGCGTAAACTTCACCGACCCTACAACTGTCCTCTGTCCTCTGCCCTCTGATACACCCATCCCCCCTGTTTTTTACATATTTCTGGAGTAACGGTTTAAAGGCATAAGTTGCAACTTTATTCCACCGTTACTGACTTCGCCAAATTACGGGGTTTGTCTACATCGGTTCCCTTAAAGACAGCAACATGGTAAGAGAGCAGTTGCAGCGGTATGGTGTAGATAATCGGGGCTATGCCTTCTGGTACTTCGTCCATTTCTATCAGATGGATATTGTCCTGTTCGACAATTCCGGCAGATTTGTCAGCAAACAGATACAGCACACCACCGCGTGAGCGCACTTCTTCCAGATTCGATTTGAGTTTTTCCAGCAGTACCGTATTCGGAGCAACCGCTACGATTGGCATTTCACTGTCAACCAGTGCCAGCGGTCCGTGTTTTAGTTCACCCGCAGGGTACGCCTCGGCATGGATATAGGAGATTTCCTTGAGCTTTAAGGCACCTTCCATAGCTACCGGGTATTGATCACCACGCCCCAGAAACAGTGCATTGTGCTTCTCAATAAAGTCTTCTGCCATCTGTTCAATCGCAGAGTCATGTTCAAGTGACTGTTCCAGCAGAGCCGGTAGTTTCTTTAAATCTGCAACCAGTTGTGCCACTTTTTCAGGGCTGTCATTTTTTGCCTGAATCAGGAGACCAATCAATAGCTGCAATGTCACCAGTTGGGTGGTGAATGCCTTGGTTGATGCCACCCCGATTTCCGGACCAGCGACGGTTAACAGGGAAAAGTCGGATTCTCTCACCAGTGAGCTTTCATCCACATTACAAATACTCAAACTTGCCAGACAGCCCAGCTTTTTTGTTTTTTCCAGAGCCGCCAGTGTGTCTGCGGTTTCACCCGACTGCGAAATCGTAACAAAGAGCACATCTTCCCTGGGTGCCTGACGGCGATAGCGGTATTCGCTGGCAACTTCAACATGGCATGGAATATCCGTCAGGCTTTCCATCCAGTAGCGGGCAATCAGACCGGCATGATAGCTGGTGCCACAGGCGACAATCTGCACCTGTTTGACCTTTGCCAGTGTTTGCATCACATTTTCGCCTGAAATACAGGCATTGATACTGTCCCGTCCCAAACGTCCCTCGAGTGTATTTTGCACTGCCATGGGCTGCTCATAAATTTCCTTGAGCATATAGTGCCGATATTCACCCAGTTCGGATTCCAGTGAACATGCCTGAGACTGCTTGATTTCGCGCTCGACAGGATTCCCGTTTTCGTCTTCAATGCGGATTTTATCGCGTTCAATGTTGACGATATCGCCATTTTCCAGAAAGATAAAGCGCGTGGTAACCGGCAGTAATGCCTGCACATCAGAGGCAAGAAAATTTTCACCCAGCCCCAGACCAACAACCAGCGGGCTGCCCTGGCGCGCACCCACAAGTACATCAGGATGCTCACTGGATATTACACCAAGTGCAAATGCACCACTTAGCTTGCTGATCGTCTTTTTTACCGCATCAAACAAGCTGCTGCCATTCACAAGATTTGACTCGATTAAATGCACTATCACTTCGGTATCGGTTTCCGATTCAAATTCATAGCCTTTTGCTATGAGTGACTCGCGCAGTTGCTCGTAATTCTCAATAATGCCGTTATGCACGACCGCCACGCGATTACGACTTAAATGCGGATGTGCATTGCGTTCTGCCGGTTCGCCATGGGTCGCCCAACGTGTATGTGATATACCCAAAAGCCCTTTTTGAGGTTGCTTTTGCAGCTTCTTTTCCAGCTCGATGACTTTACCCAGAGCACGAATCCGCTTGATGCTGTTATCAGCGTTAACCACTGCCACACCTGCGGAATCGTAGCCACGGTATTCCAGACGGCGCAAGCCCTCAACAAGAATTTCTGTCACCGGACGTTGCGCGATTGCTCCTACTATGCCACACATTATTTATTCTCCTTTTGTGGCATAGTAGGAGCAAT
>JALVDQ010000325.1 GCA_027008885.1 Thiotrichaceae bacterium
GGAGCGAGTTCGAAAGACCCCGCTGATGTCGAGTAGCGCAGGGAACCGCTTGCGGCTTGTTAACAGGGCGGCTTTCTTTTGGATACTTTTCTGTAGCTGTTGACAGAAAAGTATCTCGCAGCCATGCGCAAACCGTTATTAAAAATACAAAAGTATCAGGCTGCGAAACCCTGCTCAAAATCAGAGACAAATTATCAAACGCATCACCTATGGATATAACACCAGCCGCAAAAACATATCAAAAACAGGGGGGATGGGTATCAGAAGATAGAGGACAGAGGACAGAGGACTGAAGATAGTGCATGTAATAGTCAGCGTTGAGTGCGTGAAACGCGGGGATTTATTTTTCGAATAAAGCACTTGATTTAGAAATCAACCAAGATACAATGTAATACAAAGTAATAACAGGTATTAGTTATGGGTATTACCAGTGTAAGATTAAAACCAGAAATTGAAACTCCTTTAGAGAATTTATCTAAAGAGCTTGATAGAAGTAAAAGCTATCTCATCAATCAAGCAATTCAAGAGTTTTTAGAGCGCCGTTCTAATGAAGAAAAACAATGGAAAGAAACTCTTGAGGCAATCGAATCAGTTAGATCTGGAAGAGTTATAGATGAAACAGAAGTTAATAACTGGCTTAATAGCTGGGGTACTGATAAAGAGCTTGAACCACCAGCAGTATGAATCTTTTATATTCTGAAGACGCAATTCAAGATTTGATTAGGCTTAGAGAATTTATAGAGATTAAAAATCCTTTAGCGGCTCAGCGTGTAGCAGCTTCAATCAAGAAAGGAATATCTCGGTTAAAAGAGTTTCCTAGACTAGGTGTAAAAGTTGCTAGCGCACCTGATCCTGATGTAGTAAGAGATTTAATTATTGGTGATTATTTGGCGCGTTACCTAATAACAAAGCAAATGATATTTATTTTACGCATTTGGCATCACAAAGAAGGTATAAAAATATAACGAATAAGCATGTGCCTGTATTGAATTTGTAAAACACAGGGTCATCAATAAAAAAGCTGTGTTGAAAAAATGGGTTAATTATTCACCACAAGTAGATCATGTTAATGGGTAATATTGCTAATAGTAACGAATGGAATTTCGAGGCATATCAGAATGTCGATTATCAGGGTAAGTTTAATTGTTTTATTAGTATCATTAAATATAAGCGCTTGTTTTGAAAAAGAAAATAACAATCATAACCAGTCAACACAATTAAATTCCACGGCTAAATATGAAATTAAGAATTGTGTTGTACAACTAAAGTTTCTCTGGAAGAATGAAAAGACTGATAAAATGCTTGTTATTGATAGTGTCTCAGAAGCAATTAAAAAAGCTGTTTCTTCCGGAAAGTATCCAAGACTGACTGCTAATTCGTTTGAAGGTGACAGTTATGTTTTTTTCTTTTCAGATCAATGTGAAAAACGGAAAACATTTATAGAGGATATGGTATCAAATTATTTGTCTCCAACAATTAATAATCTCCCGGATTATCAAATAATTATTCCGGATATTGAAGATATCAAGAAATCACCTACTTTTCCTCGAAATAACTGGTGGATCAAATAATATTCAGGACAAATATGGACACCACTACCCGAAATAATAGACCCTGATCAGGGCTTCCTTAACCTGAGTGAATTTAATACTACGATAATAGAACTCAGGGACATGCCAATTGCTGCCATCCAGGGGGCAATCCAGCCCATTGCGGCAATGGGGATTGCGACTGCATTGTAGATAATCGCCCAGCCAAAGTTTTGTCTTACGATTGCTAACATGCGTTTTGAAAGCTTTATGGCAGACGGCAACAGTAGCAAATTTTCAGAAAGTAGCACCATGTCTGCGCTGGCTTGTGCGAGTTGCGAGCCTTTACCCATCGCTATTGAGACATCTGCCGCTGCAAGTACGGGGGCATCGTTAACGCCATCACCGACCATTGCGACAATATTGCCCTGTGATTGCAGCGTTTGAATGTATGCCAGTTTGTCTGCGGGCAGCAGTTGCGCTTTGGCATCTTCTATTTCAAGCTCTTTGGAAACGGCTGAGACTGCCAGTGCGCTATCGCCACTAAGCAGGCTAACCTTGATGCCCTGGCGCTTGAGTGCTCTTATTGTTTCCTTGGCTTCTTCCCTGAGTTCATCCTGAAACTGAAAAACAGCAAGCCATTCACCCTCTTTTCCCAGATAAACCGTACTCTTAAGCGAGTCACCGTTTTGCTGCAGGTCTTTATCAGGAGTCTGTTTGTTGCTTGTTGTATCGCTTATTTCAGATACATACTCTCTGGTTCCAATACGGTATTTTGTATTATCCAAAATAGCTTCAATACCACGCCCTGATTCTGCCTGGTGCTGTTGCATTTTTGAGGCGGCTTGCGCTTCATGGATAATGGCTTGCGCCAGAGGATGCTCTGAGACATTTTCCAGACCTGCAGCCAGATTAATACAGTCTTCCCTGCTTAGGTCAGAAAGTGTTTGTAGCCTTGTCAGCCTGGGTTTTCCGTAGGTTAATGTGCCTGTTTTATCAAAGATCATATGCTTGATATTTGCCAGTGTTTCGAGCGCATGACCACGGGTAGTTAGTACGCCCTGCTCGGTCAGATTTCCGGTGGTCGCGGTCAGTGCAGCAGGTGTTGCCAGTGACAGGGCACAGGGACAGGTAATCACCAGCACAGAAAGTGCCACCCAAAACGCTTGCGTCGGGTCTTTAAACCACCAGTAGACAAAAACAGTGGCGGCAATGATTAACAGCAATAAAACAAACCAGCCTGCGCTTTTATCGGCAAAGCGTGCCAGTTTTGGCTTTTCACTTTGCGCCCGATCCAGTAGCCGAATAATGGATGACAAAATCGTGCTGTCACCGAGTTTATCAACACGCATAATCAGCGGGCTTTCAATATTTACCGTGCCACCGATTAGCGCATCTCCGGTCTTTTTCTGGCAGGGCATGTTTTCCCCTGTAAGGAGTGATTCATTCACACTGCTATTGCCTTCAAGCACTGTACCATCGGCAGGGATGGTTTCTCCGGGGCGAATCAGTACCCTGTCTGCTAGTGCCAGATCGCTGGCGGGGATAACATTTTGTATTTCATCACCATTTTCATTTTTATCCAGACGCACCGCGGTATCTGGAAGCAACCGTATCAGCGCATCAGCTACCTGCCCTGCCTTGTGTCTTGCACCCATTTCAAGGAATCGACCCAGCAACAGAAAGAAGGTGAACATCACCACCGAGTCAAAATAGACTTCACCACTATGCGTAAATGTCGCCCAAACGCTCGCAATATAGGCACTTCCTATGGCGATGGATACCGGCACATCCATGCCAAAAACACCGCGTTTCAAGTCGCGCCAGGCTGAGGTAAAGAAAACCCTGGCAGAATAAAACACCACGGGGGTAGTAATAATCAGGCTGATCCAGCGTAAAAAATTACGCATTGATTCTGACATATCCGAGCTTTCACCGATATAAATCGCAATCGCCGGCATCATTACCTGCATCATGCCTACGCCTGCCAGTGCAATGCGCCTCAGGGCGGCTGATTTTTCTTTCTTTTGCAATGATTCCAGGCGACCAGGATCAAAAGGATGCGCGTTATAGCCAATATCTGTGATTGCTTGCAGGATATCACTGAGTTTGATTTGCTCATTATCCCATTTCAGACTGGCACGGTGAGTGGAATAATTAATTCTGAAATCGACCACGCCCTTGAGTTTTTTAACGTGGTTTTCATTTAGCCAGACACAGGCTGCGCAGACGATTCCTTCCAGAATAAGCGAGGCTTCACGAATCGAGGAGCCTTGTGTTGATTGCACAAAGCTTTGCTGTAATGCGTCATTGTCATAGACCTGCAATTCTGCGGGAATCAGATCGACAGGTTTTTGTGAGTTTTGAGTGCGATGCTTGTAGAAATCAGTAAGATTATTTTCAACAATGGCTTCGGCAACAGTCTGACAGCCAATACAGCACATTGGCTGTTGCTTGTTATTGATTGTTACCTGGTAAGATGCGCCTTTTGGAACAGGCAAACCACAGTGAAAGCAATTTTCCGACATTGTTTATAGTAATGTTTACAGAAATTTGCAGAAAGGTCTATTTCTGTCAGACAAAGAAAAATATATAAAAAAGGGGGGGGATGGGTGTCTGAGGACTGAAGACAGAGGACTGAAGACAGAAAACAGGGCATGTAGCCTGTGTCGAGTGTACGAAACGCGGGATGCCACGTTGTTAAACACTGCTCTGGTGTTTTGTTTCAGGCAAGCTGAGCCAGCCAGTTTAATCAACATCTGGTTCACCTTCTATACATTCAGGTCTTACCAGTTTGCCATCTTTTAGTGTTGCAATCTCGGTTTCACCCTTGATTTCATGTTCATCTTCACCTTTTTTGATCAGCACTTTCATTTTCCAGCAACCGGGCAGTGGCAGGCTTATTGATGCAGAATAGATACCTTCGCCGGTTTCTTCAAGCAGGTATTGCCTATCGTATTTCATGGCAGACGAACGTCTAAACTCAGTAGTTACTTTTGCGCCTGTAATGGCATGTCCTGACTTGTCTTTTGCGCTTAAACGAAAAATTTCTGCCTTGTTTACGAGTGGAGTTTTATCCCATCCACCTGTTATTTTCCAGCCACGCTGACGTTGTTTGTTGAGTTTGGCAACGTATTTGTCAAACTTTTTTTCTTCATCCTGAAGGTCATTGGAGACTGCCCCGGTGAATTGCGAACTGATATTCTGACTCACTTCGTCACTGGCAGCTTTTGGTAGCAACAGGCTGGACAAACTCTTGTTTAGCCCACCAGTGGCGGATGAAATAATAAAGCTGTCAACCACTGCGATCAAGATAAAAAAGACGATGATTAATGCAGGAATCCAGTGTAATCCCTTTTGCATAGTTTCGCCTTCCAGTTCACGACGCTCCGCATGAACGCCCGTTATAATGCCCAGTCCATAAGGAATCATCATAAAAAAGGCAAAATGAATAGCAAAAACGTCAATCCCCACCCAATGTGTCACCGAAAGTGGCACATACACGAGCAACATACAGGCAGCCGTTGCCAGGGCAGCCATTTTGCCACTGAGATGCAATACCTTATAAAAGATAAAAAACAGGAAAAAGGCTAACAGCGAGCCTGATCCCAATGTGGCTACCAGCGAATAATTACTCATAGTAAAACTGTCTGTCTAGTCTGTTCTATAACGATTATCAAGGAGTTATAAACTGAGAGTTGATATAGATTGGATCCTTTATCTTCCCTTCTTTAGGCGTAAGCACAAACTGAAATTTTGTACGTTTAGATAAACTATCTTTAGGATCTCTAATGACTTTTACCCGGATACGCTGTTTTTCATCTGGCTTTAGCGAAACATCCTTAATTTTTCCCATATCAAGTTCTGCTTTTGGCAAGTCTTTTAAAGAAAGCGAAAAGCTTTGATTAAACATGGACTTGTTATCCACTTTGACTTCATAGGCATTCTTAATGCGACCATCAGACAAGGTAGTATACAAGGGGCTACGAATTTGCCTTGCGGTTGCCTCAATGATTTTATGACCGCTCATGCTCCAGATTAAAAATAAAATAGAGCCAATTGTTGCAACGCCATAACCATAGGTTCGCAGCTTGAAGAAATGGGTTTTACCATGCTTTAAGCCGTTTTCTGATTCATAGCGGATCAGACCGCGATCCCAGCCACGCGCATCCATGATGGTATCACAGGCATCCACACATAAACCACACTGTATACAGGCGTATTGCATACCATCACGAATATCAATACCGGTAGGACAAACTTGCACACACAAGCCGCAATCAACACAATCACCCACGCCTGCATCATGTCGTGCTTCAAGTGTTTTTAGTGCCTTAACTGGCTTTGCACGCCCCAGTTTTCCTTCGCCTCTTTCAGGATCATAGGTGGGAACAAGCGTGTCTTTATCAATCATAACACTTTGGAAACGCGCATAAGGACAAACATGCTGGCAGACTTTCTCACGCATTAAACCTGCTGCGATATAGGTTGTTATCATTAAACCAAAGGCGGTGATATAGGCTGCCGAAGGTGCTTGCCCGGTAAAAAAGCGCACAATAAGCTCGGGAGCATAACCCCAGTAAAGGACAAAGGTTAAGCCTGTCCAGAAGGAGAGCAGCAACCAGAAAAAATGAGTTGTTACCTTTTTGACTATTTTTTCCTTATTCCAGGGTTGCTTGTCGAGGCGCATACGTTTGACGCGATCACCCTGAATCAGTTTTTCTATTTCACGAAAAGCATCAGTCCAAAGTGTCTGAAAGCAAAAATAGCCGCAAAATGCACGACCAACCAGTGCCGTAGAAAAGAATAGCAGGACAGCAGCGAGAAACAGCAATGCGGCTAGCCAGAATATATCCTGGGCATATACAACCAGACCAAAAACATAGAATTTTTTCGCAACCAGATCAAAAAGAACCGCCTGATTCTCACCAACGGGGCGATCCCAGGGAATCCACGGAAGAATAAAATAGACCGCATAGGCAAGATATAAAACAATAGATTTGAATGTGCGGAAACGTCCCTTGATTGAACGCGGATGGATCTGAACAGATTCTGCGACGACGGGTATTGGAAAATCTGACATTATATCTTCCTGTTAAAAAAAAGAGCGATAGTAACGATTAAAATCATTAAAAAAAATGTGAATTATCAATCACTTTATTAAAAAGTGTTAAGAATACTTCTTCCACCACAAAACCTTTAAAAGGTGCAAGCTATCCAATAAAAAAACGGCCGGTAAACCGGCCGTTTTTTTATTCGGAGGACATCTCTTATTGCGACAACAATTTAAGGTATGCAACTAACACCTTAATCTCATCATTACTCAAACGCGACTCCCAGGCTGGCATTTCACGATCAATTCCACCTGCGATAATCTTCTTCACTGCCTCGATTTTAGCTTCTGGCGAATCAGCACCTGGTACATTTGCCTGTGTCCAGATTTTATCAGTCAAATTTGCAGAACCCAATGCTTTCATTCCGGTAGCAGCAGGTGTATGACAGCCTGAACAACCCTTGGTATTGAAAATTTCCTTACCTTTGGCTGCCAACTCAGGATCAACCTTTTCACCTGAAAGGCTTAAAACATAATTGGCTGCTGCAGTAATTTGCTCATCAGACAATGTGCCTTTATGAGCTGGCATATGACCTTTACGACCTTTACGAATTGTCGTTTCTATATCAGCCGGATCACCACCCCATAACCAGGAGTCATCAACAAGATTAGGGAAGTTACCAATCACACCCTGACCACCAGACTGGTGACAAGCGGCACAATAGTCACCAAAAATACCCTTACCATAAGCCAGTACAAAGGCACTTTTGGTTGGGTCTTTAACCACATCAGCTAACGGCGTTGCAGCGACTTCTTTTACCATCTTCTGACGCTTTAACTCATTTTCATCATTCTGCATTTCCTGGGCAAGCAATGCGCGTGTATTCCAGTGCGTAGTGACTTTTTCGCCTTTATCAGAAGTGAACTCTATGGTGCTCAATCCGGTAAGAAAGCCTCTTTCTGCCAGACCAGTGGGCCAACTTGGATAGATAATCCAGTAGATAATCGAAAAGATTATGGTACCGTAAAACGCCCATAGCCACCATGCAGGTAATGGGTTATTAAACTCCTGTAGCGTATCGTCCCAGACGTGCCCCGTTGTTTCTACCCCGGTAATAGGGTCTTTTGTTACTTCATGTTTAATTTCTGACATGTTTATTTTTCACCTTTACTGTGTGAAGAACGCTGTGAAACTTGTTTACCAGGAATCCTTCCATCCTCGTCATCATCAAGAAATGGAATATTCTTGTAAGTTTCAAATCTTTCACTGCGTTTCTTGCTGCCGTAGACATAGATAACAATTGCGCTGAATGTAGTAAATAAGATTAACAGACTGACAATCTTGGCATTTGCCAAAACCATAAGCCATTCAATAATATTGTCAAACATTGTCTACTCCTCTCTAGGAGTCTGCCCGAGAATCAAGATAGATAAAAACCTAAAAACCTGCTCCCAGACAGACACTTCGCTTTAATCCAAGCTCTGATTAACGGAATTTAACAAATTCAGCCTCATCATGTGCGCTAAAATCAATCATAGTTCCCAGTACTTGCAGATAGGCAACTAACGCATCCATTTCAGATAACTTGTCTGGATTACCATCATAATTACCCAACTTCGCCTGTGCCATGAGATTTTTCTCGGCTTTGTTGATATCAAGTTTTTTGGCTACTTCTTCACCAAACTTTTCAACATTCGCCTTGTACTCAATATCTGTCAGGGAATAAGGCACACCCACCTTTTTGAGTGTTTTCATCTTCGCTTCAAGATCAGAGTAATCCAGGTCATTTTTAGCTAACCAGGGATAATTTGGCATAATTGACTCAGGTACAACCGAGCGCGGTGCAGTCAAGTGCTTAACATGCCAGGCACTTGAATATTTGCCACCAACTCGTGCCAGATCAGGTCCAGTACGCTTGGAACCCCACTGAAACGGATGATCATATTGTGACTCGGCAGCTAATGAATAGTGCCCGTAGCGCAATGCTTCATCACGGAACGGACGTATCATTTGCGAATGACAAAGATAACAGCCCTCACGGGTGTATATATCACGACCTAATTGCTCAAGTGGTGTATATGGACGAACCGCATCCTTACCATCGGCTGTTTTGACATCTTCAACCGTACCTTCAATAAAATGCAAGGGTACAATCTCAATTAATCCACCCACACTAATCGCTGCCAGCGTAAGAACGATCAACAGTGCAGCATTGGTTTCTATACTTTCATGTTTAAATAATGACATTATAAATCTCCTTATGCCTTAGCTGCTGCAGTTGCAACATCACTTGCTGTTTCACGTTTGGCGACAGTCATCCAGATGTTATATGTCATAACCAGGATACCACTGACAAAGAACATACCTGCTACGGCACGCGCAACCAGTGGACCGTGCATAAATACAACTGTCTCTATAAAGCTGTATGCCAGGTTTCCATATTCATCAAATGCTCTTAACATCAGACCCTGTCCGATACCTGATACCCACAACGCAGTGATATAAAGCAGGATACCGATAGTTGCCAGGAAGAAGTGTACATAAATCAGTTTCAGACTATAGATTGTAGTATTCCAGAGTCTTGGCATCATGTGATACAAAGAACCGAAAGTCACCATTGCAACCCAGCCCAAAGCACCAGAATGAACGTGTCCTACAGTCCAGTCAGTGTAGTGAGACAAGGCGTTTACACTTTTCAGTGACATCATCGGACCTTCAAAGGTTGACATACCATAGAACGACAATGAAGTGATCAGGAACATCATAATGGGATCAGAACGTAGCTTGTCCCATGCACCTGACAAGGTCATGATACCGTTGATCATACCACCCCAGGAAGGCATCAATAACATAATAGAGAAAGTTGCTGCCAATGTAGAAGTCCAGTCAGGAATTGCTGTCCAGTGAAGGTGATGCGTACCTACCCACATATACATAAAGCTTAATGCCCAGAAGTGAATGATAGACAAACGATAAGAGTAAACAGGACGACCCGCCTGCTTGGGTACGAAGTAGTACATCATTCCAAGGAAGGCTGCAGTCAGGAAGAAGCCCACCGCATTATGACCATACCACCATTGTGTCATGGCATCCTGAGCACCCGAGAACAAGCTGTAAGACTTAATACCAAAGAAGCTCACAGGTACAGCGAGGTTATTGAAAATATGAAGCAGCGCAACCGCAAGGATGAAGCTCATAAAAAACCAGTTTGCCACATAGATATGAGGCTGGTTACGTTTGAGTAATGTCATGGTGTAGATCAGGAAATAGATTACCCAGGTCACTGCGATCAACAGATCAACATACCATTCTGGCTCCGCATACTCACGCCCTTGTGTAACCCCCATCAAATAACCGATACCGGCAATCGTGATAGCGAGATTCCAGCCCCAGAAGGTGAAATTAGCCAGCCCTGTACCCCATAAACGGGTCTGGCAGGTACGTTGAACAATGTAATAGGACGTTGCAAATAAAGCGTTACCACCAAAACCAAATATTACACCACTGGTATGCAGTGGGCGTAAACGTCCGAATGTAATCTGGGCTATATCAAAGTTCAGGAACGGCCACGCCAGTTCCGATGCAATATAGGTGCCTGCCGTCATTCCGGCAATCCCCCAAAAGAGTGCCATGATTGCGAATTTCTTCACAATGTCATAGTTATACTGCTCTTCTATTGAGCCAGCCGTTGTACTATGCGCCATTATCAAAACCTCAGGTTAAATTAAATAAAAAATAACGCTAACTTAAATGTAATTGCTTACCCTTTATTTTATTCAAGAGCAAGGCGAAAGCGCGCAGTTTATAAGTATAAATGAGCACTTTTAACGTAGCTATTAGACAAAATAGAGGGCAAGCTGAGTAATTACTAAAAAATTAGCGTTTACTAATGCTTGTGCGTGAGAATACATCAAAAAGATGATCATTGAAAATGATAATCATCTATTTTCTCCCGCCTTCCCAACACTAATAAAACGAACACTATCTTTATTTGATATATATCAAATATTTTATAGTCTTTTAAATTTCAGCTTGATTAACATCAATACATTTTCAAGCCCGCTGATGTAACCACAATGTAATATGTACCTATTATAAGGGGTTATTCTGTCCAATAAGAATATCCAAATTGGTATATCCGGGCGTCTTCAAAGCCATCTTCAAAACAAGGGAAACTAAATCTGATAGCAACGAATACAAAACAGGATTATTTTTAACAGCACCATATAAAACCATCGCGTAATCAAATAAACTAGCGCCTATGAACAAAATCAAACAACTTCAAGCTATCCTGAAAAAACGCATTCTGATTCTCGATGGTGCAATGGGCACAATGATCCAGCGCCACAAGCTTGGTGAGGCTGACTACCGTGGTGAGCGCTTTGCTGACTATCATCTTGACATTAAGGGCAATAATGATCTGCTTTCGATCACAGCGCCTGATGTCATCCGTGGCATCCATGAAGAATACCTTGAGGCTGGTGCAGACATCATCGAAACCAACACCTTTAATGCAACCAGAGTCAGTATGTCAGATTACGAGATGGAAGATCTCGCTTATGAATTAAATGTTGCAGGTGCCAAAGTTGCCAGAGCAGCGGCAGACAAATACAGCAGCGCGGAAAAGCCACGCTTTGTCGCCGGCGTATTGGGTCCGACCAGTAAAACTTGCAGCATGTCACCCGATGTCAATGACCCTGGTTTTCGTGCCATTACCTTTGATGAGCTTGTTGAAGATTACAGCGCCTCTACACGCGGGCTGATGGAAGGTGGTGCCGATATTATTCTTATTGAAACCATATTCGACACACTCAATGCCAAAGCCGCTATTTTTGCCGTGAAAACGGTTTTTGATGAAGATGGCATTGAATTACCGATTATGATCTCAGGTACGATTACCGATGCCTCGGGTCGTACACTTTCTGGTCAAACCACCGAAGCATTTTACAACTCGCTGATTCATGCCGAACCACTTTCAATCGGACTCAACTGTGCATTAGGTCCTGACGCACTGCGCCAGTATGTGCAGGAACTCTCCAGAATCAGTGCTACCCATGTATCAGCCCATCCCAATGCCGGTCTGCCTAATGAATTTGGCGAATATGATCTTGAGCCTGAAGCAATGGCAGAACACATCAGGGAATGGGGCGAAAGCGGCTTCCTGAATATCGTGGGGGGTTGCTGTGGCTCAAGCCCGGCACATATTAAAGCAATTGCCGCTGCGGTAGCTGATTGCAAACCGCGCATCATTCCCGAAATTCCTGTGGAATGTCGCTTATCGGGACTTGAACCTTTCAATATTGCACCAGAAAGCCTGTTTGTAAACGTCGGTGAGCGTACCAATGTAACTGGCTCTGCCCGATTTAAACGCCTGATTAAGGAAGAAGATTACGATACCGCACTCGAAGTCGCACTGGAGCAAGTCAATGCAGGCGCTCAGGTGATCGACATCAATATGGATGAGGGCATGCTGGAATCCAAGGAAGCGATGGTACGCTTTCTTAACCTCTGTGCTGCCGAACCCGATATTGCACGCGTGCCAGTGATGGTGGATTCATCCAAATGGGATATTATCGAAGCGGGCTTGAAGTGCATACAGGGTAAAGGCATTGTTAACTCGATTTCACTTAAAGAAGGTGAAGAAAACTTTATTCGCCAGGCAGAATTAATCAAACGCTATGGCGCTGCTACGGTAGTCATGGCATTTGACGAAGATGGTCAGGCAGACACCTATGAGCGTAAAGTCGAAATTTGTACCCGTGCCTACAATATACTAACCAAAGTCGTCAATTTTCCGCCACAAGACATTATCTTTGATCCCAATATCTTTGCCATCGGCACAGGCATCGAAGAACATAACAACTATGCGGTTGATTTTATTAAAGCCACCAAAAAGATAAAAGAAACGCTACCTCATGCCATGGTGTCTGGTGGTGTATCCAATGTCTCATTCTCATTCCGTGGCAATAATCCGGTGCGCGAAGCGATACACTCCGTATTTCTTTACCATGCTGTCAAGGCAGGCATGGATATGGGTATCGTCAATGCAGGGCAACTGGTAGTTTACGATGATATTCCAGAAGCACTGCATAAAGCCGTTGAAGACATGGTGCTTAACCGTAGCCCTGATGCAACTGAAAACCTCATGGCAATAGCCGGAGATTACCTCGGGGACGGCAAAGCCAAAGAAAACAAACAGGATCTGGAATGGCGCAGCTGGACAGTTGAAAAACGCCTCGAACACGCACTGGTTAAAGGCATAGACACCTATGTAGACGAAGACACCAAAGAAGCCCTTGAAAAACTCAAGCGCCCTATTTTCGTTATTGAAGGTCCTTTAATGGACGGCATGAATGTTGTTGGCGACCTGTTTGGCGCTGGTAAAATGTTTTTGCCTCAAGTGGTTAAATCAGCCCGCGTAATGAAAAAATCAGTAGCATGGCTGGAGCCTTATCTGCAAGCTGAAAAACAAAGCTGTGAAGTCAGCAGCAGCGGCAAAATCCTTATAGCGACCGTTAAAGGCGATGTGCATGATATTGGCAAAAATATTGTTGGCATTGTATTGCAGTGTAACAGCTACGAAGTGGTTGACCTTGGCGTCATGGTACCTGCTGACAAGATTTTGCAAACAGCCAGGGATGAAGGCTGCGATATTATTGGTCTGTCAGGATTAATCACGCCATCACTGGATGAAATGGTAAATGTCGCCAAAGAAATGGAACGCCAGGGCTTTGAGATTCCACTTATGATTGGTGGCGCAACAACCTCAAAAATCCATACGGCTGTAAAAATTGACCAGAATTATCACGGCTCGGTTGTTTATGTCGCAGATGCCTCCCGCGCTGTTGGCGTCGCAGGTCAACTGCTTTCAGATGACACCAAAGCAGCCTATCACCAGCAAATCAAGGATGAATACGAAGCCATGCGGACTAAACGCGCTGGCAATCAACGTGTAAAGAAAACCGCCACACTGGAACAGGCACGCGCCAATAAAGTCAAGATAGACTGGGATTCATTTGAAGGCGTAAAGCCAGCAATTTTTAATGGCAAAATCAAAAATAACCTGGTTAAAGCAGACTACCACTTTGAAAAACAGGACAATGGCAGTATTATTTTGCAATTTGACAGCTATCCACTGGATGATCTTGCCGAAATATTTGACTGGACACCTTTCTTTAGAAGTTGGGAACTGGCAGGTCGTTACCCTGCAATACTCAGTGATGAAGTTGTTGGCAAAGAAGCGACCAAACTTTTTAATGATGCCAAAGCCATGCTAAAAAAGATTGTTGCTGAAAAGTGGCTAAGCGCAAAAGCAGTGCTTGGTTTCTTCCCTGCCAACAGTAGCGGCGATGATTTACAACTCTACACAGATGAAAACCGCAGCCAGGCACACACAAAACTGTTCCATATCCGTCAACAAATGGAGAGAAACAAGCAGCAACCGAATTTCTGTCTCGCTGACTTTATTGCACCTGCGGATAGCAATAAACAAGACTGGCTAGGCGCATTTGCCGTCAGCGCAGGTTTTGGTATCGAAGACCCAATTGAAAAATTCAGAAAAAATCACGATGACTACAATATCATCTTGCTGGAAGCACTCGCTGACCGTTTTGCCGAAGCACTCGCTGAAAAAATGCATGAACTCACCCGCAAGGTATTCTGGGGCTATGCCAGTGACGAAAACCTCAGCAATGAAGAAGTGATCAAGGAAAACTATCAGGGAATCCGCCCTGCCCCTGGCTATCCTGCCTGTCCTGAACATACTGAAAAAGGCACACTCTGGAAACTACTACAACCAGAAGAGCGTATTGGTTTGAAAATCACAGAATCTTATGCAATGTGGCCTGCCGCTGCGGTTTCTGGCTGGTATTTCTCACACCCTGATTCACGTTATTTTGGCACGGGAAAAATACAGCGAGACCAGGTAGAAGATTATGCAAAACGCAAAGGCTGGACACTGGAAGAAGCAGAGAAATGGCTGGGACCCGTGCTTGGATATGACACTTAATCATTCATATTTATACCCATCCCCCCTGTTTTTTATATATTTTTGTTTCCGCTATCAGTAACCGGGCAGAAAACCCAATAAATGTAGATTAACCAGAAGGAGGAAAACATGGTCATAAACTTCAAAGAAATTATGGACGCATTTGATTTTGTTAGCTTCGCTCAAATGTATGAACATCAGGCGTTTCTGGATAAAGAAACAGGAAAAATATATTTACAGTCCGAGCTTGGCGACAATGAGGAAGATTTACCAGAAGATATATATGAAGATAAATATATAGAAATTCCTCACAAGAACGAACTGGATTTAGGAAAGGCTCTCGTTCTTGATTTTGCGTATGAGTATTTGCCAAATGATACTGAGAAAATAAAAGCCATTTTTAGAAAGAAAGGAGCTTATTCAAAATTCAAGGCTTTCCTCGAAAGCAAGAATCTTATTGATAAATGGTATGAATTTGAGTCAAACGCACAAGAAAGAGAATTGAGAGCGTGGTGTGAAGCGAGTGGGATTAAAATTCATGGCTAACAAGGCGGGTCAAACAATTATTACTCAAGTTTCGAACAGAGAACCGCAGAGATTGTAAAGAAGGAAAACAATTTACACCTTCTTCGTTTGCACACTCTCTTCGTTTGCACACTCTCTTCGTTTGCACACTCTCTTTGTTTGATCCGTAGCTTCAATTGGATAACAAACAAGAAAGCAGTTTAACGCTACGGAAAACAAAAAATGTCAGCTACATGACAAAAAAGGGAAATACCACATAAGACACAGGCTTCCTGACCGATTATCTGATTTTTTGGATTTTCGCCAATGGTTAAGATAGTATGGCATTGTATCGCGGGTTTAACAGAACAACTTCCAGCGCGATGTAAAACAATTCTGGTAAAGCGTGACCATCTTCATTGCCCCGGATGTTCTTCGCATTTTCTTTGTCCAGGGGCAAGGAGATTAGTATTATGCCCAGCATCCCCAATTTTTACTTTACATTTCCAAATGATAACTCACTCGGCTTTGCTGAACTGCCTGACGTAATAGAAAAACCACTGGAAACTGAAGAAGAACGCCTGAGCTATCGACTGGCTCTCGTGGATTCTTTTCCACTCCTGTTAAAATACCACGATGAGGCACGCAAAAATCCGGAACTCTACTATATTCCCGTCGAAACGACGCTTTTTAGCTGTGCCTATTTTACCAATACAAAGCTATACTTCGGCGAGTTGCTTACCTTATGGCAGGATGAACCGTGGCATACCACTTGTCCAGAATGCAATACCCAATCCCTCTTCATTTTTGGTGCGGGTGGAAGCCCTCTCTCTGGAAGTGGTAGTGGCTGGGGTGTTTGTAGCCACTGTAGAAAAGATATTTTCGGCATTCAACCATTCAGTCACTTCTTTGGATCTTATCTGACAAAAGATCCCGGTCCGAAACAGCTAAAAGAATCTTCATTAAAGATTGAACAAATCCTTGCAGGAATCAAACAATGAACGACACACAGGGTAATTACGATATTATTGGTGACATTCATGGTCATGCCAGTACGCTTATACAGCTGCTTAAAATTCTTGGCTACAAAAAAAGATGAGTCTGGTGTTTTTTCTCACCCGGAAAGGAAAGCTATCTTTCTGGGTGATTTTATTGATCGTGGCAAAGAAGAAGCATTGGTGATAAATACCGTAAAACCCATGATAGATCATGGTCATGCGCTGGCTGTTATGGGAAACCATGAGTTTAATGCGGTTTGTTATCACACAAATCATCCCCACACAAAAAAGCCCTTGCGAGAGCATAGTGCCAGAAACCAAAAAACACATCAGGCTTTTCTGGATGAGTACCCTGTAGGCGATAACAAAACTCTTGAGCTGATTGACTGGTTTAAAACACTTCCCCTGTTTATCGAGCTGGATGAATTTCGGGTGATTCATGCCTGCTGGCATGATGACACAGTGAAACGCATCAAGCCTCAATTAAGTGTGAACCACACCCTGACAGATGAGCTTTTTGTAAAAGCCAGCGAGGTCGGCAGTGCTGAATACGATATCTTTGAAACACTTTTGAAAGGGATAGAAATACCACTGCCTGAGGGATTTCAGTTCTCGGATAAGGACGGCAATATACGCACACAGACACGCATAAAGTGGTGGAAACAGGGTGCTAAAACCTACCGTGACTATGCGCAGGTTCCTGATTGTGAATTGCATAATATCCCTGACATCATTCTACCGAAAACCCTTATTAATCCTGAATATTCAGATACAAACAAACCTGTTTTTATCGGTCATTACTGGTTTAGTGGTGTGCCAAAAATACTGAAAAAGAATGTAGCCTGTCTTGATTACAGCGTAGCAAACAGGGAAAAACTGGTTTGTTATCGCTGGAATAAAGGAGATAAAAGCCTTGCAAATAGTCACTTTGTGCAAGTTGACTGCGTAATAAACGATGATAGACGATGACTTACAATAACGCCTACTGGATTTTTCCTGACGGAGAGATTCGCAAGCTTGGCACGGATTCCCATATCTCAATGGTGATAAAAAAACCTCAGAAGTTTGGCTTAAAGCGCAAACAGATTGAAGCGTGCTACCAAAAGCACAATGAAAGATTATACAGCGAAAAAAAAGCCAGAGAAGAGATTATTTTGCAACTACTTGACAAGGGTTTTATCCGTGTCAGGCTTTACCCGGACAAATACTGGTCTATCAATGCAAAAGACTGGAGTAACGATACAAAAAAATTACTCGCAGCATGGGCAGAACAGGCAAAAACGATCAAGGCGACAGGTCAATATATGAATGTAGTAATAAATACATACCAGCGCAGAATATGCAACTATACGCTGGCAGATTTATATTTGCGCAGACATTTGCGCAATTCGTAAAGGAGTCTAAAGGAGCCCTAAAGCTCTTCAAACACCAGTTCCAGCCTGTTTGAGTGGCAATCTGCAATCGCTTCGCCGATTGAAATCAGAACCCGCCTTTCCGGATAAACCTTTAAGCGCTTTGCATAGAGCACACTTGAACCATCCAGCACTTTTAAAATGCCTGTTGCCCTGTGTTTGAAACGCAACTGGATATGTTTCATGCCCACTTTGGTATGTGGCAGGCTGATTAGCTGAGGCATAAAAAACTTGATATTTGCACTTTTACTGAGCAACTGAATCTGATTTTCTGCATTGCTTTCCAGACTGTCAGGCAGTTTGCCGTTTAAGTCATGCACCACGCAATTTGCGACCTGATGCCCTTCTTTCCAGCTCCAGCCTGCGGTTTCAACAGGTCGCAACAGATTGCCCGCCGCAAAATAAGTGGGGTCTGAACAGCGTCCAAACTGGTTTACCTGCGGACCGCCTGTGTTTTGATCAATAACTAAATGCCCGCAACGCCCCAGTGTCGATTCTGGTGTGAACTTGCCGGTCAAAAGCACCCCGTCGCAGTTAATGGTGCGTTGCACGCCGTTAATATCTTCCACGACAATGCCTTCAACCTGCTTGTCACCTTCAATGCGTATCAGTTTGGTATTCAGATAAAGTGGTACTTTGCTAAAACGCGCAAACAGGCTGGCAGGCCAACGTGCGACGGGTTTATCTGTAGCCTCAAGCATGACAACAGGCTGTATGCCGGCATGTCGGCAGGTTTGAATCGCAGAGAATGAAACCAGCTCAGTGCCTATAATGGCTGGATGCTTAAAGGGACGTCGCTGTTTTAGATACACATGCGACTGTAATGCGCCGGTGTTTATGACACCAAGCGGTCGCGTCCCTGAAATGAGCCTGGCTGAGCGTGGTGTTTCACGCACTCCGCTTGCATAAATAATTCGTTTGGCGGAGATTTCTTCAACCCCGGTTTCACTGCTTAACTGCAATCTGGCATTGGGCAATGCCTGAACCACTGTGGTGGATGTGCGTATTTCCACACCTGCCTGAAGAGCCGTTTCCACCAGTTTTCTGGCGTATTGTGGTCCAGTATAAACCCGCGAAAACTCACGAAAACCAAAGGGCGGATGTCCACAATGTCGTGGTATGCCGCCTGCCTGGGTTTCCCTTTCCAGTACCACAACCCGTGCGATACCCTGTTTTTTCAGTTCAACTGCTGCGGACAGACCCGCAGGACCTGCACCAATGATAATCACATCAATTTCTGGCTTGTTCATGTTTTTATCTCCTCTGACAGAGGAACTTCAAAACGGTCTTGCACAATTTCACCCAGGCGTCCCGCACAGAAAAATCCCTGACAACGCCCCATAGTAACGCGAGACTGGCGTTTTAAGCCTTGTAATGATCTGGCAGCCAAAGGACCTGTCAGTGCTTTTTCGATTTCACGCCTGGTCACCAGCTCACAGTGACAAACAATTTCACCATGATCGTGTTTTTGCCAGTCACGCTCACTGCTCTCGGCAAGCACCGCAATATCTGCCACTTTTGGCTCGCTTATGGGGCTGTGATCCAGAATAATTCCTTCTTCGACACAGCTAGCCTTATAAAGTTTAAAAACATAATTGGCGATGCCCAAAGCAGCACTTAAACCGGTTGAACGAATACCGCCCACGGTGATCCAGTGCTGACCTTTATGTGCCCTGATCTGGTATTCAGAAAATTCAGTAGCAGGGCGCAAGCCTGCATAAATGGCGGTAACCGGCATTGTCTGAAGAGCCGGAATTTTTTCGGTTGCGGATGCCATCAGCATTTGCAGTGTTTTTTTGTCAGTTGAAGCATCACTGCGGCTTTCCTGATCTTCGGCTGTGGGCCCCACCACAAGATTACCAAACACCGTCCTGAACAGCACCACACCTTTGGTGCGACTGCTTGGAACAGGTAAAATCACCGCCTTCAGCAGTTTTGCAGCAGCCTTGTCATAAACAACAAATTGCCCCTTGCGAGGAGTGATCTTGAAATCGCTTGTGCCCAGCACTGCCTGATCCAGCAAATCACCATACAGTCCGGCACTGTTTATGACATGACGCGCTTTAATAAAACCGCGCGAAGTATCCAGTTTCCAGTGGTTTTGCCTGTATTTGCCTGTTGTTACAGCACAGCTACGAAAGACTTCTGCGCCATTTTCAAGTGCCTGCCCCAGATAGGCATAGGCTGCTGACCAGGGATCAATAATGGATTCACCAGGTATGCTAATGGCTGCCTTTGCATGTTCTGCCAGATTGGGTTCATTGCGGCGCAATTCATCCGCTGTAATAATCTTGGTATCGGTGACATCATTTTTATGCGCCTTTGCCAGAATAGAATCCAGTTTGGCAACTTCTTCATCACTCCAGGCGACCACATACGCGCCAATTTCATCCAGCGGCAAACCTAGATCATGGCGGATTTTCAGATACTCATGGTAGCCCTCACGAATACAGGAATGCTCCAGTGAATCAGGTGGTGCATCAAATGCCGTATGCAAAATGGCGCTATTTGCCTTGCTTGCACCATCCAGTATCTCTGTGCCTTTTTCCAGAATTGCAACTTTTGCACCTTCCAGTGTAAAACGACGTGCTATGGCGCAACCCACAATCCCCGCCCCGATAATAACCACATCAAATAGTTCATTTGATAGTGTCTGTGTTTGTTCTGTCATTATTTTATTACCTTACTACATGACAGGATGGTAGTACCACATAATAAGGGGGTCAATCTGATTTGCTAAATCTTTTGGGGAAACTATATAAACAAGTGTTAAATATGCAATAATTTCAGAATGAATAGATTAATGTGTGCAAATACCCATCCCCCCTGTTTTTTACATATTTTTCGCATAGCCATAAAACCACAGAGTGCACAGAGTTGCGTAGGGTTTGGTGCAGCCATGCGCAAGCAACCGAATCTGGTTGCTTGCGTAAACTCCACCAACCCTACAACTGTCCTCAGTCTTCTGTCCTTAGTCCTCTGTCTTCTGCTACCCATCCCCCCCTTTTTTTATATATTTTATGAACAAAGAAAAACGCTTTGAGATATTCTCGCGCTGGCGCGAAGCAAATCCGCATCCCACAACCGAGCTAAATTACCAAACTCCTTTTGAGTTGTTAGTGGCTGTTATACTCTCCGCACAGTCTACCGATAAAGGCGTAAACAAGGCGACTGAAAAACTGTTTGCCGTAGCAAATACGCCAGAATCAATTTATGCGCTGGGGGTAGATGGTCTGAAAGACTATATTAAAACCATCGGTCTCTATAACAATAAGGCAAAAAATATTATTGCCACCTGCAAGATACTGATAGACAAACATAATTCTCAGGTACCTGAAGACAGGGCGGCACTTGAAGCACTCCCCGGTGTGGGTCGAAAAACCGCCAATGTGGTTCTGAATACGGCGTTTGGTCATCCCACCATGGCGGTTGATACACATATTTTCCGGGTTGCAAATCGCACTGGAATCGCCAAAGGCAAAAATGTGCTTGAAGTCGAAAAAAAACTACTGCGTTTTATTCCCAAAGAATTTATGCTCAATGCCCACCACTGGTTAATTTTGCATGGGCGTTATATTTGTGTGGCACGCAAGCCCAAATGTGCGGCGTGTTTAATTAGTGATTTGTGTGAATTTAAAGAAAAAAATTTGTAACTGGGCAGTTACGAATTACACACTGTATGAGTAGTTATAACTTATGAGCTTAATTAAAGGAGTAATCCTCGATGAAGAAAGTTTTAATCCGGGCGATCTTGACCTGAGTGGTCTTATGCGCCTGCTTCAGGATTGGCAACGCTATCCCGCAACGACGGCGGAACAACGAGAGGAACGCCTTGCCGGAAAACAAGTTGCGATTGCCAATAAAGTGGTTTTCGATGCGCCCTTGTTAAGAAAGCTGCCTGAACTAAAAGCGATTCTGCTCACCGCCACCGGCATGGATAATGTCGATCAGGATTATTGCCAGAAACACTCTATCGCAGTCTATAATGTCACGGACTATTGCACCGAATCGGTCTCGCAACACGTTTTTGCGTTAATTCTGGCGTTAAAGACACAACTTCTTCACTATCACAGATTCACTCGCAATGGCGACTGGTCACGCAGTGGGCAATTCTCAAGCCTGCAATATCCGGTTACAGAATTATCAGGAAAAACACTGGGGCTAATTGGTTATGGCAGCCTTGCAAAAGGCGTTGAAAAACTCGCAAAAGCCTTTGGCATGAAGATTCTAATCGCACAACGCGCTGGCTCGACAGAGGCATCTGCAGGACGTTTATTGCTGCATGAACTGTTGCCCCAGGTTGATATATTAAGCATTCATTGCCCACTCACGCCAGCAACCAAACATCTTATCGGCTCTAAAGAATTGCAACTAATGAGAAATTCGGCGCTCGTGATTAATACCGCGCGAGGAGCAATTATTGACAACGCTGCACTGGCGCACGCCTTAAAGACTGGAGAAATAGCAGCTGCCGGCATTGACGTGCTTGAACAGGAACCACCGCCACTGGATCACCCCCTGCTTGCTGCTGATCTAGCCAATTTGATTCTTACGCCCCATATTGCCTGGGCTGCGGTCGAGGCAAGACAGCGGGTTATTGACAAAGTTGCTGATAATCTTCAGGATTGGCTTAAGTTAAGCAGCCAAGCAGAGCAGGGCAGGATAAAATAATGGATCATTCCGAGCAACGCGACCAGCTTCGCATGTTTTATTATACGAGCTGGAAAAAGCACCGCGAACAAAAACAGGCACTCTCCCCGCTGGAACAGCAGATTGTTGCCGCGATTAAAGAACACCCTGAGTACCATAAAATTCTTGAGGATAAAGAAACCTGCCTGAATGCCACTTACCTTCCTGAAATGGGAGACAGCAATCCTTTTCTTCACCTGGGAATGCACATTGGTCTGCGTGAACAGGTAGCGACTGATCGCCCAACCGGAATCGCTGAACTTTATCAGCGCCTAACGACCCTAAAAGGCGTACATGAGGCTGAACATGCCATGATGGAATGTCTGGCTGAAATGATCTGGCGAGCACAGCAAACCCAGCAAATGCCCGACGAAATCATCTATCTGGACTGTTTGGGTAAAATCACATAATTATTGATAACAGGAACAGTGACCATGACCAAAATTCAACAACTCTTTTTTTGCTTATTAGCAGCAACATTAACAGCTGCCTGTTCCAGCACAGATAACAGAACAAACAAATTACAGGAAGTACAAAGCGGGGTCGTCATTGGCGTGAAAAAAGTCGTGATCAAGCCAGAGCCAGTAAGACCACGCGGCAATATCGGTGTATCCGTTGGCTCTGGCGGACATGCTGGCGTTTACGGTGCAGTAGATATACTCAGCATCGGCAGCCTCCTGGGAATCGGGAAGAAAGACAAGGTTATGCAGGAGATCATTATCAAAAGACCCAATGGTGAACTGGTCGCCGTCACCCAGCCCTATACAACCATATTCAAAAAAGGTGAACGGGTGAAAATCATCCAGCGTGGCAATCAGGCACGAGTGACACATTAAAACCTGCGAAACACAGGTTTCACCCACTACCCTGTTTTTGAACCTTGAAAGCATGTAGGGTTGGTGGAGTTTACGCAACCAACCAGATTTGGTTGATTGCGCATGGCTACACCAACCCTACGCAACTGTGTTTCATTTAATACACAAAATATATAAAAAACAGGGGGGATGGGTATTTCTGAGGACAGAAGGCAGAGGACTGAAGACAGAAACAGAGCATGCAGCCTGCGTTGAGTGTATGAAACACGGGATGGCACGTTGTTAACCACCGCTCCTTTGTTTTGTTCTTTAATACAGACTTGTAGGGTCGGTGAAGTGCAACCAGATTTGAGTCTCGATGGTTGGTTTCGCAAAGCTACACCAACCCTACCTGACTGATTAAATACAAAAATATATAAAAACAGGGGGGATGGGTATATATAAATAACTGCCTATTTAATGCGATATTCTGCTGAGCGGGCGTGAGCTGTCAGACCTTCTCCATGTGCCAGAATGGATGCGATCTTGCCCAGTTCTGAAGCTCCCTCGGGCGAACAGCCAATGAGCGAGGAACGCTTCTGAAAGTCGTACACACCCAGGGGAGATGAGAAACGCGCGGTACGCGAGGTGGGCAGAACGTGGTTTGGTCCGGCACAATAATCGCCCAGTGCTTCTGCCGTATAGCGCCCCATAAAGATGGCTCCCGCATGGCGAATCTGTTTCGCGACTTCTGCGGCATTCTCAAGCGAAAGTTCCAGGTGCTCGGGTGCGATGTAGTTGGCAATTTTAATTGCATCCTCCATGTCGCTTGCCTGAATAATCGCCCCCCTGCCCTGTAATGAGGCTGTTATGATTTCGGCGCGTGGCATGGTTTTGATCTGCTGCTCGATGCTTGTTTGTACTTTCGCTATAAAATCTGCATCTGCTGATAGCAGAATCGCCTGGGCATCTTCATCATGTTCTGCCTGTGAAAACAGATCCATGGCAATCCAGTCGGGGTCTGTTTTACCATCACAAACCACCAGAATTTCAGAAGGTCCGGCAATCATGTCAATACCAACGGTGCCATAAACCATGCGTTTTGCAGTCGCTACATAAATATTGCCAGGTCCCACAACCTTGTCTACCTGCGGGATAGTTTCGGTGCCATACGCCAGAGCCGCTACAGCCTGAGCGCCACCAATGGCAAACACCCTGTCCACCCCGGAGATGGCAGCCGCTGCGAATACCAGTTCATTGACTTCGCCCGCAGGGGTTGGTACAACCATGATTAATTCAGCGACTCCGGCAACTTTGGCAGGAATGGCATTCATCAAAACCGAAGAAGGATAGGCTGCCTTGCCACCTGGCACATATAAACCCGCGCGATCCAGTGCAGTGACCTGCTGACCAAGCACCGTACCATCGGCTTCGGTGTAGCTCCAGGATTCCATCTTTTGATGCTCAGCATAACTTTTTACCCGCGCTGCGGCTTTTTCAAGTGCCTCACGCTGCTCAACGGGGATATTCTCCAGAGCTTGCTGTAATCGCTGTTTGGGGATTTCAAGCTCTTGCATTTCGCTAACATCCATGCGGTCAAACGTATTGGTGTATTCAATCACCGCTTCGTCACCACGCTTTTTTACATCCTGCAAAATGCCATTGACCGTATCAAAAACGCCCTGATCTGAAACGCTATCCCATGCCAGCAAATCATCCAGCTTTGCCCAGAAGTCGCTATCTTTTGTGTTTAAATTTTGAATATTCATTTTTTATCCTGATTTTTAAGAATTAAGAACCTGTCTGGAGATATGAGTCGTAGCGAGGGAAAGCTGATTTGAGATTTTTTATCAATTTGAGGCGAATAGTTGTTCTATTTAACGAAAATTGAGGAAAAATCCAGCCAAATTCAGCTTTTCCGCAGTAGGCTCACTATTTTCAGACAGGTTCTAAGGAACGTCTGGCTTTTACAGCATCTGACAGCTCCCTTAAAACTTTTTCTGTATCTTCCCAGCCAATGCAGGCATCCGTGATGCTTTGCCCATAGACAAGTTCTTCTTTGGGAATTTTCTCAGCATCCTGCCTGCCTTCTAGCAAATGGCTTTCAATCATAACGCCACTAATTGCCTCGACTCCATTGGCAATCTGTATCGCTATGCTTTTGGCTATTTTGGGCTGATTGCGAAAATCTTTTTTGCTGTTGGCATGACTAAAATCAATCATCAGGGTAGGTCTTAAATTGGCGGCTTGAAGCTGCTCAACGGCTTCTGAAACACTGACCTCATCATAGTTTGGACGACGCCCGCCGCGTAAGATCAAATGGCAATCTTCATTTCCTTTTGTGGTAAAAATGGCGGAATGACCTTCTTTGGTTACCGACAAAAAATGATGTGAATGCGAGGCTGCCTGAATCGCATTAATCGCAATATCCAGATTACCGTAAGTGCCATTTTTAAAACCAATCGGACAGGAAATACCCGAAGACAGCTCTCGATGCGCCTGTGATTCGGTGGTGCGTGCGCCAATCGCGCCCCAGGAAATCAGATCAGCAATGTACTGTGGCGAAATCAGGTCAAGAAATTCAGTCGCGGCAGGCATACCTTTTTCTGCCAGTTGCAATAATAAATGGCGCGCGACGCGCAAGCCTTCATTGATATTAAACTGCCCCGTGAGGTCAGGATCATTGATCAGACCTTTCCA
>JALVDQ010000326.1 GCA_027008885.1 Thiotrichaceae bacterium
CAGCACTGCGAGTAGCCTGACCTGCCTGGTGCGCGACTACATCTCCCACAAGTTTTGAGAGCAACTCTTCCCAGTCAATATCGACATCACGCAAAATAGCGCTAAATTTTTCGGCAACACGCATATCTCCATCAATTTCAACATCACTTTTGAGCATCGTCTCGCCCGAGTTTTTTGCGGTGCTTAAACGAATTAATGACATCGGTGAGCCATGAATGGTGGCATCCACCACGCCTCCCTGTTCTTCATCAGGATAATTTCCCAATACCTGAATGCCGGAGGCGGCAGGCAGAAAATACAGATTAAGATCAAGACCCGTAATATGAAAACGGATGATTTTGCCATCAAGCTCGGCAAAACGGGGCAAGGCTTCGCCATCAAGTGTTAGCCAGGCATTAAAGGCAGTCTCTAGCGCAGATAAAAACGGAAGTGGGGTTTGCACGGTTCAGGTTTCCAGTATTTTGATGAGGTTAAGATCAGCTTAAAACTTGTAGCCAATATGCAGTGCAACCACGCCACCAGTCATATTGTGATAGGAACAACGCTCAAAGCCAGCCGCCTCAAACATGCCCTTGAGTGTTTCCTGGTCGGGATGCATACGGATGGATTCCGCCAGATAGCGGTAGCTATCTTCATCATTAGCGACTATTTTGCCGATCAGGGGTAATAGCTTGAAAGAATACTGATCATAAATCGTGCTAAAGCCTGGAATGACGGGCTTTGAAAATTCCAGCACCATGAGTTTGCCACCGGGTTTCAGGACGCGATAGATTGATTTTAGCGCGGCATCTTTATCCGTTACATTACGCAAACCAAATGCCATTGTAACCAGATTGTATTTATTGTCAGCAAAGGGGAGACATTCTGCATTTGCCTGAACGTATTCGATATTACCAGCAATGCCCATATTGGTGAGGCGCTCGCGTCCATTTTCCAGCATTGAGCCATTAATATCGGATAGCGTGACCAGACCATTTTCACCCACAATGCGCGCAAATTTGGCAGCCAAATCACCAGTACCGCCCGCCAGATCAAGGATTACATCACCTTTTTTTGCACCCGATGTTTCGATTGTATAGCGTTTCCACAAGCGGTGAATACCTGCCGACATGAGATCGTTCATTAAGTCATATTTATCTGCAACTGAATGAAAAACATTTGCGACTTTCTCGGCTTTTTCAGCGACAGGTACTTCGGTATAACCAAAGTGGGTTGTTTCTGAATTTGTTTCAGCACTGTGATTTGATTGTTTGGTGTTTGGCATAAGTCTTCCTGTTTTCAGTCTGGTAACTTAGTTACGATTAAATATTAAGCGAAACAATGTATTAGTGTTAATAGGCAAATATAATCCATCTATGCATCGCTAAAATTCTGGTAGTGCTTAAGCTGTGTTTTGGTACTCGGTGTATATTGAGTAAACCAACAGGTTTAAGCCACTACCAAAAATTTTAACCTGAATTGGTCAGGTTGATATACGACGATGCTGTGTACGATAAAAACGTACGATAACAAACGTATGATAACAAACATGACTCAAACAAAGTAAGGAGAGATTCTATGAGTTATTCAGCAATAAGGAAATTAGTATTATCACTAATCTTGATAACGGGCAGTTTAATGACACTACCAACTTATGCCTGGCCAGAGGTTGATCACATGAATATGTGCGGATCAGCCGTTAAAACAGCCAGGGCATACAGCGGTGGTTTCAGGGGCTGGTCATCACATGACCGCTATGTTGCATTAAAAAGTCAGTCAGGTGCTTATTATCGTGCTAACTGCCCTGATATTGTAGCACCTGTTAATGCCAGACCCGCAAAAAAAGTGCTAAGAAAAAAACGCAGGGTCAGAAAAACCAGACGTCGTAGTCGTAGATATGTAACGAAATGTCGATATGTAAAGCGCTGCACCAAAGTTCGTGTCAAAAAAAGACGCAAAGCCAGAAAATACCCCTACATTAGCAGATCATCCAAAGCCAGAAAATTTAAACGCACGGTTAAATATGACAAACACGCCGATTGTGTTCGGGTAGATCGTGTTAATAATACAGGCTCAGCCGTAAAGGTAGTTCGCAGGCGCTAAATTGATACGAAGCTGGGGCTGTAAATTTGAGTGCAGCAAGTGGGGGGAAGCCAGTTTAAGCAAATTTTTAATCCAGCTTTGTAAAGCCTAAGTGGGTATATGGTAGCGGGTAATATTAATTATCCGCTCAAATTAATCTAACAATTTAGCCCCTGTTTTCTGATCTTCTTCGTTATTGCTTTGGTCACATAGCCCTACTATGCCCCCGTCGCAATGCCTTGAATATCAAAAA
>JALVDQ010000327.1 GCA_027008885.1 Thiotrichaceae bacterium
CTACTTTGTTGATGATACGGTAGTTCAGGCAGGCTACCCGCTGGATATGCGTTATGCAGGTCCTCGTGAGGCTTTGCTGCATGCGCTGTTCCGTCAAAACTACGGTTGTTCACACCAGATTGTTGGGCGTGACCATGCTGGCGTTAGTGACTACTACGGCCCATTTGATGCACACCATATTTTTGATGAAATCCCAAAAGATGCGCTTGAAACCCAGCCGCTGAAAATCGACTGGACTTTCTGGTGTGACAAATGTGACGGCATGGCTTCAATGAAGACCTGTCCACATGATGCGTCTGACCGCATGTTGCTTTCAGGTACGAAGTTGCGTAAAGCACTTTCTGAAGGTGAAGAAGTGTCAGAAAAATTCTCTCGTCCTGAAGTGCTTGAAATTCTGCGCGAATATTATGCCGGAATTAAAGATGAAGATAAGGTTGAGATTAAGATGAGTGGCCATTCGGCCAAATGATAATCCTGCAAAAAAAGCCAGGCTATCTTCGAGGGTGATCTGGCTTTTTTGTAGATATTTTTGTAAGTAAGTAAAGCTAAAGGAGTTAAACATGCCTACTTTTGTACGCACTGACAAGTGTGACGGATGTAAGGGTGGTGATCGCACTGCTTGTATGTACATTTGTCCACACGACCTGATGAAGCTTGACGTTGACGGTTCTGAAACCGGTCACGAAATGAGAGCTTTTAACCAAGAGCCAGACCAATGTTGGGAGTGTTACTCCTGCGTTAAGATCTGTCCTCAAAATGCTATTGAAGCTCGTCACTATGCTGACATCGTACCACTGGGTGGTTCTGTACAGCCTTTGCGTGGCGCTGATTCAATTATGTGGACGATCAAGTTCCGTAACGGCACAATGAAACGCTTCAAGTTCCCAATTCGCACGACAGCTGAAGGATCAATTGATCCATACACTGGCAAACCAGAAGCTGATATTTCCAAAGTTGGCGAAGCAGGATTCTTTAACCTTGGTGGTGTTCAAAAGCCAGGTGATCGTAGCGAGCTAATCTGTCTGTAAGACCGGTTAGTAATAAATTAATCAAATTTTTAGAGGAATAATCAAATGGCAGGTACATTTGGAGATCCAGAAGTCGTTGAAGAAAATATAGATATTTTAATCATCGGCGGTGGTATGGCAGCGTGTGGTGCTGCATATGAAATAATGCCTTGGTTGGAAGCAGCCAAGAAAGAAGGACATGATCTTTCAGTAAGACTGGTTGATAAAGCAGCGATGGATCGCTCTGGTGCGGTTGCACAGGGTCTCTCTGCAATCAACACATACATTGGTGAAGAACAGGATCCAGCGGATTATGCGCGTATGGTTTCTAACGACCTTATGGGTATTACGCGTGATGATTTGGCCTATGATGTAGGTCGCCACGTAGATGACTCGGTACATCTTTTCGAAGAGTGGGGACTTCCAATCTGGAAAACACTTGACGATGGTACTCGTGTAGACGGCGCTCGCTGGCCGGCACAGGGTGGCAAGCTGCTTGTTGAAGGCGGTAAGCCAGTACGTTCAGGTAAATGGCAGATCATGATCAATGGTGAGTCATACAAGTGGATCGTTGCAGAAGCTGCAAAGAAAGCGATCGGCATGGACAACATCACTGAGCGTGTATTCGTTGTTAAGCTGGTTAACGACAAAAACAGAGAAAACACCATAGCTGGCGCAGTTGGCTTCTCAACTCGTGAAGACAAAGTTTATGTTTATACTGCAAAAGCAATTCTTCTTGTTGCTGGTGGTTGTGTAAACATCTTCCGTCCACGTTCAGTTGGTGAAGGTCAGGGTCGTGCATGGTATCCAGTATGGAACGCAGGTTCTACCTACACAATGGCAGCAGAAGCAGGTGCCGAGCTTACATTGATGGAAAATCGTTTCGTACCCGCTCGTTTTAAAGACGGCTATGGTCCTGTAGGTGCATGGTTCTTGCTGTTTAAAGCGGTTGCTACTAATGCATTCGGCGAAGTTTACATGGACAAGAACAAGGAGATGTTGAATGACTATCCTCCTTATGGTCAGGCAGCAGTACCTGCGTCATGTCTGCGTAACCACTTGATGCTTAAAGAAATGAAAGAAGGTCGCGGTCCAATGTATATGGATACCGTAACAGCACTTGCTAACCTTCGTGAAGAACTGACACCAAAAGAAGTTAAGCACCTTGAGGCAGAAGCCTGGGAAGACTTCCTTGATATGTGTGTTGGTCAGTGTGGTATCTGGGTTGGTGAGAACATTGAGCCTGAGAAGAAAAACTCTGAGCTTATGCCTACCGAGCCTTACCTGCTGGGTTCTCACTCTGGTTGTTGTGGTATCTGGGTTTCTGGTCCTACAGATGTGGGCGCGCCTACAACAGAAGAGCATGAAGACAAGGACAAGATTCCATCACACCTTCCTGAAGGCTGGAACTGGGGCTACCGTGGTATGACAACGGTTAACGGTCTGTTTACGGCTGCTGACGGTGTGGGTGCTTCTGGTCACAAGTTCTCATCTGGTTCACATGCTGAAGGTCGTCTGGCGGCCAAGGCAATGGTTCAGTACTGCATGGAAAATGATTACACACCTGAGCTGGATACATCTGTGGATGATCTGGTTGCTGAAATCTACCAGCCAGTAAGAACGTATCTTGAGCATAAAGATTACACAACTGCGATTGATGTTAACCCTAACTACATCACTCCTCGTATGCTTCAGTTCCGTCTGCAAAAAATCATGGACGAGTATGTAGCTGGTGTTGCAACTTACTACCAGACCAATGCTCACATGATGGCAGTAGCAGAAGAGAAGCTTGAGATGCTGAAGGAAGACGCACAGAAAATGCGTGCAAAAGACCTGCATGAACTTCTGCGTGCCTGGGAGAACTATCACAGAATCCTGACTGCTGAAGCTCACATGAAGCACATCCAGTTCCGTGAAGAGTCACGTTATCCTGGTTTCTACTACAGAACAGACTTCAACCTGATTGATGAAGAAAACTGGCACTGTTTCGTAAACTCGGTTTATGATAAAGAAACCAAGACTTGGACTGTGTTCAAGCGTGCTCACAAAGACCTGGTTGACAAGTCCAAGTTATTCAAATAATTGAATAAGCTAAATCTGCATTGGCAGTTTAGTTGAGACAAAATCCGGACATCGAAAGATGTTCGGATTTTTTCATTATAGGAAATCAAAACCTTATAGATTTTATCGTTAATCAAATAACATGTTGTATGATTAACCATCGAATTTATATACCCCCAAGCGAAGGTACAAAAAATGAGTAGCGAAAAAATTGAAATACCAGAAGATATGCAAAGCAGTCTGGTACCTGAAATATTAAGTCTGGACAGCAAGATTAATTTTCGTTGTCATAAAAATATTTCTTGCTACAACCAATGCTGTAAACAGGCGGATATTACACTGACAGCCTATGATATTGTGCGCATGAAACAGCATTTTGGCATTGATTCAAGTGAGTTTTTAAAAAAATACACCGTGCCTTTTGAAATGGATTCACACGGTACGCCCGGTGTAAAAATGCGCACAGACGACAATAGCGTCTGTATTCACATGACCGAGGAAGGTTGCGGCATATATGAAAACAGACCCTCTGCCTGTCGCTATTATGGTCTGGGAGTTATGTCGCGTCGTGACCAGGGATCAAGCGAAGATTATTACGTTTACTTTAGAAACAAAGAAGACATTTGCAAAGGCTGGGACGAAGAAGATGCTGAAACCACGGTCGCCGAATATCGTAAAGATCAGGGACTGGAAGTTTATGATGAATACAACCGTGAATGGATGCAACTGATTTTAAAGAAAAAATCTGCGGGTTACTCGATAGGAAAGCCCTCCGAAATGAGTATGCAGCTTTTCTTTATGGCAAGTTATGATCTGGATCGCTTTAAACGCTTTATTACCAGCCCGGCTTTTTCAAAAGTCTATCTACTGAAAGAAGAAGAGCTGGAAAAAATAACCAGCAATGACGTTGAGCTAATGATCTTTGGCTATATCTTTATGCGTCATGTGTTATTTGGCGAAGAATCTATCCCGATGGTCGAAAACGCCTATGAAAAACGCTATGAAGAACGCAAAGAAATCATTGAAATGCGGCGCAAGGTTGAAATTGCCGAATACGAAAAAAAGCAGGAAGAGCTAAAAAGAGAAGCACTCAGAATTGATGAAGAAAGGCTGGACGATGGGCATGATGCCGATTCTTGCCATGGAGACTCATGCAAAACCTGAAAAATAACAAAGTCACAGTCGCTGTTATCTCAGATACGCACGCACACCTCGATAATCGGGTTGCCGAGATTATAAAAAGCTGTGATATTGCCGTGCACGCGGGCGATATTTGCGGAACTGATATACTGGAGTCAATGCAGCCAAAATCAGGCAAGGTCTATGCGGTAACAGGCAATAATGACCCTTACTGTCATATCAGCAAAAAACAGCTTCCCGAAGTGCTTAGCTTTGAAGTGCCTGGTGGAAAAATAACGGTAGAGCACGGTCATGGGCACGGCTCGCATCAGCCTTCGCATGAATCACTAAGAAAAATGCACCCTGATTCAAAACTGATTATTTATGGACATACCCATAAAAAAATCGTCGATCAGAGCGCACAACCCTGGATAGTAAACCCCGGAGCCGCAGGGAAAACCAGAACACATGGCGGACCCTCCTGCCTGGTAATTATTTGTTCAAAAGATCAAGAATGGGAAATAGTTAAACACCGCTTTAGCGAATAAAAAAATATAAAAAAAAGGGGGGGGATGGGTGTTTCTGAGGACTGAAGACAGAGGACTGAGAACAGAAACAGAGCATGTAGTCTGCGTTGAGGATACGAAATGCGGAATGGCGTATTTTTTATAGCTATTCAGCGTAAACGAAGACTGTTCAGACAGGCTTTGCAGATTAGTGACCCGCTGCTTTCATTTTTTCAAGGCGTTTCTTTGCCAGCATCACTGCATTTTTATTGTCAGGAAAATAGCGTAAAACATCTTCAAAAGTCCGTCGCGCAAACTTCCAGTTTTTTAGGGCATAAAAGCTGTAGCCCAGTTTTATTGCTGCATCAGGAGCTTTGTCGCTGTATTTGTAATTTTGTAGTACCTTGATAAATTCCTGCACTGCTCCCCTGTAATTATTGTGTGAGTACATAATCTCACCAATCCAGTATTGTGCATTGGCTGCCAGAGGGCTGTCAGGCTGGAGCTTTATATATTCTCTAAACGCCTTGGTAGCAGCTGATGGTGACTTTTTCATTAGCACAAAAGCATCCTGGTATACGGCTTTTTCATAAGCGCTAGGTGCTCTGGTTTTTTTGCTTTTGCCTTTTGTTCCCGCTTTTGCCTGTGAATCAACGTTTTTGTTATTGACAGGGTTGTTGTTTTTCTGTGGTTTGCCAGGTTGCGGCGTAGCGGCTGCTTTTACAGGTACAGGTTTTTTGCCGACTATTTTAACCCTGGGTTGCGGTGTTTTTTTTTGTGTGCTTTGTGGTGTGGTATGCGACTTGTTTAGATTTTGTATTTCATCTATGCGTTCATCAATATTTAAAAAGCCCTGCTTTTGAAGATCTTTTAGGCGCTTGATTTCATGTGTTAAAACTTCATTTTCGCCATGCAGTTCACGTATTTTTCTTTCCAGATTCTCCAGGCGTTGCAGTATTTGGGCAATAGACTCGGCACTCACCTCTGCACGGGCAAATGAAAATGAAAATAGTAGTAATGTGATTAACAAGCCATAAAACAGTTTATTCATTCCTTATCTTCCTTTGATTAAAACCTGAATCCATGAGGGCGGGAGCCTGAGCATAATCCGGCAGAAGCGTGACATAATGCCGATTATACTGGATTATGTCACGCTTCTACCGTGATTATAGCACTTTCTTTCTGAAAAACAGCGATGCCGGACTCAGCTTTTCCGCAGTAGACTCAGTATCTTCGGAGAGCTTTTTAATAACCCTCATACTTGATCTCAACACGACGGTTTTTCTGCCATGATTTTTGATCGTGTCCGGTTGCGACAGGCAGTTCCTCGCCGTATCCAATCGTTTTGATTTGTCCGCCGACGCCTTCAATTGCCATAATGCTTTTTACTGACTGGGCACGAGCTTCTGAGAGCGCGACGTTATATTCACGCGATCCGCGCTCATCTGCATGACCTTCAAGGCGCATTCTTAAATTTGGATATTTGGCGAGTAGTTGAGCATGTGTGTTGATTAAAACCATATATTCAGGACGGATGCTCGCCTTGTCGTAATCAAAGTAAATAATGCGTTGTGAAAGCAGGTTATGGGGATCATTAAGACCTGCCAGCGTAATATCACTGGTATTGTTGGCACTATTGCCTCCACCGCCGCCATTTGCTCCGCCGCGACCCGCTCCGCCACGCCCTGCTCCGCCACGACCAGAGCCATTACGACTGTTTACACCTGATGCGCCACCTCTGCCTATTGTTCCACTTTGAGTGCCAGAGCCGCTGCCGCCTTTGCCGCTTCTTCCTCCGGCATGGCTTTTTGAGGTGCCGCCACCCCTGCTGCCAATAGCGCCGCTACCTTTATCATTCTGGTTCTGGCTACAGCCTCCTAGTGCAAAAATACTAATTAGCACGGGAATTGCGATAAAAGTTTTGATTGTCATTTTTTAATCCTTTGTTTAAGTTGTTAATTCATCTGAATCCTGAGAGCATCGACACAGGATTCAGCATTATTGATGCAGATAAGGTGACCAGGCGGGTTCGCGTACATCACCTGCCGGTGATCTTAAAAATTGTCTGGATTTTGCATTGTCGCTGACTACTGCCAGCGTGTTTTGTCCATTCCTTAATGTAGTGTAGGCTACCATGGCACCATTGGGGGATAATGTTGGAGATTCATCCAGTGTGCCATTGGATAAGATATCCCTTCCTGAGCCGCCTATTGATTTAATCGCCACATGAAACGCGCCGCGTGTTCCGGTAATAAAGGTGATTTTGTTGTTGGCAACGTCGGGGGCACTATTATATTTACCATTAAAAGTCAGTCGCTGTGCCTTGCCACCCTTGCTTGAGATGCGATAAAGCTGGGGGCTTCCGCCACGGTTAGAGGTAAAAATCAGGGAGCCATTGCCATACCATACCGGCTCGGTATCAATGGCGCTTGAATGCGTAATCTGTTGCAGACGACCATTGCGAACATTAATCGTATAAATTTCGGGATTACCATTCTGGGATAGACTCAGCGCCAGACGTGTGCCATCGGGCGACCAGGCAGGCGCGCCATTAATTCCTTCTCTTGCAGAGATCAGGCGTTTTTCTCCGGTAAAAATGTTCTGAATATAAACGGCGGAGCTGTTGGTTTCAAAGGAAACATACGCCAGACGGCTGCCATCGGGTGACCAGGCGGGAGACATAATCGGTTTCCTGGAGGATAAAATAGCCTGTGGATTGAAGCCGTCAGAATCAGAAATATATAGCCTGAAAGTAGGATTTTTGCTTGTTTTGTTAATCACCGTTACATAGGCAAGGCGCGTATCAAACGCACCTTTTCGGCGCGTGATTTTTTCATAAATAGCGTCTGCTGCCTTGTGCGCTACCCGGCGTGGATTGATATTGGGTGTAATGCGATAGAGTGTTCTGGCATTATCCGAGGTGCTGATCAGTTCAATTTCAAGATCACCACCGCCCTGCTGTCTTCCCCTGATGATATATTCCGCTACATTCTGGTAGGCTCCTGCATTCAGGCTGCCGCCATAGGGAGAAATTCTGGGGATTTTGCCGCGTGGAACAATCTTGAAGCGTCCGCTGCGTTTCAGGTCAGCCGTGATAATACCAGCGGCTCCTCCGGCAAAATTGGCAATATATATGGGGATGCCTTCATCAGTGGTTTTACTGATGTGCAATTCGAGTTCAGCAGATACATTCACTGAAACGAGCATAAGTGCCAATCCAGCTAGCATCGCAAGCACACGGGAGAATGCAGTATGCAATACCCATCCCCCCCCTTTTTTTACTATTTTTGATTTATTAGTTATTTTGTTCATACCTATTAGTCCATTTTAAACGTAATAGTTCGATCTGATTTGTTAAAATGATATTGAGCTGGCGGTCTGGGCAAGGGCTCAGAACGCTCAAATGCTTCCTTGACCGAGGCACAAAATTCTGCGCCACCATTACAGGATAGCATTTTTATACCGCTTGAGATAAAGCCACTGTTGGAGATTGTGATCTTTACCCTCGCAGATTTGCCACTGGTTCCAGGTGGTGGATGCCAGCGACGCTTGACATGACGCTGTATTTTGGCACCCCAGGATATTTGTGCGCCACGTTTCGCCTTTGCCTGCGCTTTGGCTTTTGCGGCGGCAATGGCTGCTGCTTTTTTCTTTTCCTGGGCTTCCTGCCATTTGCGGTGATATTCTGCTTTTTTCGCGGCTAAGGCAGCGGCTTCTTTGGCTGCCTTTTCTTCTTCTGCTTTCTTTTTTGCCTGGGCTTCTTTCCATTTGCGCTGGTATTCCGCTTTTTTGGCGGCAAGCTCGGCAGCTTCTTTCGCCGCTTTTTCTTTAGCTGCTTTCTCTTCCGCTTCTTTTTTTGCCTTTTCTTTGGCAGCTTTCTCTGCGGCTTTTTTCCTTGCTTTTTCTCTGGCAGCTTTTTCTGCGGCTTCTTTTCTTGCTTTTTCTTTAGCGGCTTTCTCTTCCGCTTCTGCCTTTTCTTTTGCTTCCTTTTTGGCTTTTTCCCTGGCTGCTTTTTTTGCCGCCTTTTTCTTTGCTTTCTTTCTTGCCTTGCGTTTTTTCTCGGCTTCGGCTTTGCGTTTGGCTTCTTTTTTCTTTTTAAGCTTCTTCTTGCGTTTCTTCTCGCGCTCTTTCCTTAAAGCCTCTTCTTTGGCTTTCTTTCGTTTTTTTTCTTTTGCTGCTTTCTTTTCGGCAATTTTTTTGGCT
>JALVDQ010000328.1 GCA_027008885.1 Thiotrichaceae bacterium
AGCCGAGATCACCTTGTTGTTTTTGATCAGGTAAAGTTTTTGCTCGCTGGCTGATATGATAATAAGAGGGTTCTGGGGTGAATTTGGAAAGCGCTGACGCAGATCCTGTATAATTTCCTGAAAGTCGCTGATACTGGGAAGTGCCGTATTTGCAACACTTATTGACATTAACAGTGAACTAGTCACTGTCAGACATATCAATAGCAGCCATGTCTTTATTTTTTTGTTTTTTCGCGTCATTACGTCTTGCCTCCAGTTCGGTGAAGTAACTTTCTTTTTCGCCGGTTATATAGTTTCCATTGAAAACAGAACAGTCAAATTGCTTTAAATCAGGATTACCTACGGTAATAGACTCGATCAAGTCGTCAAGATCCTGATAAATCAGACGATCAGCGCCAATTTCCTTTGCGACCTCTTCCTCGCTTCTGCCATGTGCAATCAGTTCGGTTGCTGCGGGCATATCTATCCCATAAATATTTGGATAGCGTATAGCAGGTGAGGCGGATGCAAAATAAACCTTTTTTGCGCCAGAATCCCTTGCCATTTGGACAATTTCGCGTGAAGTAGTTCCGCGCACAATAGAATCGTCAACAAGCATGACGTTTTTTCCTTTAAATTCAATATCCAGGGGATTTAGTTTGCGACGAACGGATTTTTTCCGCTGTTTTTGACCTGGCATAATAAAGGTTCTGGCAATATAGCGATTCTTTATATATCCCTCACGATAGGGCACATCCAGCGTGATTGCCATTTCCAGTGCAGAGGTACGACTCGTATCAGGAATAGGGATGACGACATCAATATCATGATCCGGCCATTCCCGCATAACCTTCTCTGCAAGCTTATGCCCCATGCGCATGCGTGCTTTATGCACAAAGACATTGTCAATAATCGAGTCAGGTCGTGCAAAATAGACGTATTCAAAAATACAGCTATTGTACCTTGGATTTTCAGCGCATTGCTTAAGGTGTACTTTGCCATCATAGGTAATGAAGATGGCTTCACCAGGCTTGATATCCCGAACAATTTTATAACCCTGGGTAACCAGTGCAACACTCTCGGAGGCAATCATATAATCTGTGCCAAGCTCGCTTTCACGCTTGCCGTATACCAGCGGGCGGATTCCATTGGGATCACGAAAACCGACGATGCCATCACGGGTAATCATGGCGACCACCGCATAAGCACCAATACAGCGTTTATGAACTCCTGCAACAGCGGCAAATATCTCTTCCGGCTGTACCTGGTAGGCTTTGTATTTTTGTAGCTCCTGGGCAAAAATATTGAGTAGAACTTCAGAGTCCGAAGAGGTGTTAATATGCCGCCGATCCTGCATGTAAAGCTCTTTTTTCAGCTCATTGGCATTGGTTAGATTGCCATTATGTGCGAGCGAAATACCATAAGGCGAGTTTACATAAAATGGCTGGGCTTCAGAGCTGGATGAAGAACCCGCTGTGGGATAACGCAGATGACCGACTCCCATATTACCCTGTAAACGGCTCATATGTGTCTCGGTAAACACATCGGAAACCAGACCGTTTTTACGCCGGATATAAAGACGTTTTCCATCACTCGTCACCATGCCGGCAGCATCCTGACCACGATGTTGTAAAACTAACAGTCCGTCATATAGTTCCTGATTTACTGGTGCATGACCAAGGATACCGATTATTCCGCACATGGATGACCTTCCGTCTGTTTCTATTTATAAAATAGTTACTTGATGGGGGGAGTGTTTTGCTTCTCAGTTTCAGTTTTTTCAGAAGACGAATCAGAAGATGAAGAAGAACCTATGTCGAGGTTTTCATCAATAATTTTGTTTACATCTTCTGGAACAAGCGTTCTGATATATTCAGCCGCTTCCTGAAACCTGGGGATAAACTTGGACTGCTTCCAGAGTTCCTGGTCTGGCAGTTCGGTAATACTCAATAACATGATCATCAGGGTTATAGCAAAACCACCCAGCAGTATGCCAAGCCCGGCCCCAAGGACGCGGTCAAAGGCACCCAGACCAATAGCATTAATCACGCGATTTAACAGATAATTAATGATGGCACCTGCCATTAACACAGCAAGAAAAATAAGCAGACCCGCCAAACCAGTCTGCATTAAATCATTACTGAGTTTTATTGGCAATTCAACCGCCAGGGCATCCTTGTATTTTATTGCGAGAAGGATGGCAGCAGTCCAGGTGGCAAGAAAAATTGCCATCCAGACCAGACCCCGCATAAAACCGATAAGGGCAGTTATCAGTATAATGACAGCGATTGCTACATCAATGAAATTAAAATCCATATAGTGTTGTCCTGTTGTCCTTCAATGATCGACTATTCACTAAAATTGATACGTTTTCACAATCTAATCTGCCGAACGGTTCCTAATTAGCTACAACAAGGCTGTTTTGCACAAAAAAGTTTTTCTTGTAGCGGCGTTTCATCTTCTGTTGAGCCTTTATCGCAGCACTGCGGGTAGCTCCAGCTTTTACACGAACTCTGTAGAGCACCTTGTTATTTTTGGTGGTGCGGGTAACAACAACCTGATAACCCTCTCTTCTCATTGTGGCAGCAAGCTTGTTGGCGCGCGACTGACTTGATGTTGCCATTAACTGTATAGCATAGCTGCCTTTGGGTAAGGATGAACTCGTCGCCGGTTTGGCTTTTTTGGCAACGTTCTTTGTAGTGCTGGCGTGTTTTGCTGCATGCACTTTAGCAGGGGCAGGCGTTTGCCTTTTGGGTCTGGCTGAGCTGCCTGCATAATCTGATCCATGTGACGCAGAAACAATACGGGTTTTTCTTTCCTTGATCAAACGGGGTTTATAAGCTCGATCAGATGCTCCGCTGGCATTGGCGACGACAGTATGTTTTTTGGCGGCATTAGCAGCATTATTGTTTGCTAGCCGTGCCTGCTTTGCCCTGTTAACATGGCTTTTGCCCGTATTACCCGTATTAACTGCATTATCTGGCTGTGCTCCTACAACAGGTGCGCCTCCATCAATAACACCCCGTTGCTCGCCTGGTGCGGCAGGGCGGATGGAAAAACCAGGGCGCATTGCGGTGACAGCTGTACCTGTTTCGGGGGCACTGGGTGCGGCTGCGGGCTTAACGGTTTGCGTTGCCGTTGTTGCGGTATCCGTCACAGCTTCATCGGCACCAGTTGCTGCCGCGACAACAGTAGCGCCAGCTCTGTCCGTAGTGTTACCATCAGCGTTTGCAAGATCAGCAGTGCCATTGTTAGTGCTTAATGTTGCATTATCATTTGTATCAGACAGGCGGGGTATTCTTTCATTCGTTGTTCCATTCGTAGTTCCCGGTATATTCATAACGACTTCCTGCCTTTCACGACTTTTATCTTTTAATAAATAGCCAAGTAGCAGGGCGGCTATAATTGCCAGAACAACTGCACCGATACCACGTTTTACCATTATATTATCCATAATCTTTGCGTTTCCCTATAAGTTACAATTGTTAATGACAGCAGATACTACCAGAAAAGAACCAAAAGCGACTACTCTATCTTCAATTTTGCTGATGTTTTTTAGAAATTCACACGCATCTGAAAAATTTTCATGGGGTATTACTCTGCCCTGAACAGTTTCTTTATTAAATGACTGGTTTAGCTCCGTTAGGGTTAGACCACGGGAGCCTTCCAGACCGACAATATGCCACTCATCAATGTATTGATCAAGAATAGAGATGACCTGGGAAATATCTTTATCTTTCAGCATTGAAAACAGCGCGTAGTTTTTGCCCTTGAGCGAATTCTTTTGCAGATACCCCGCCAGTGCCTTGGCGGCATGCGGGTTGTGTGCCACATCAAGCAACCATTGCGGTTTTGATTGTAGCACTTGCAAGCGTCCAGGTGCCCTGGCTTCGCGCAGCCCCTCCCGAATTGCCTTGCCTGATACAGGCAGAGTCGCCTGCATTGCTTCAATGCCTGCAATCACCGTAGCAGCATTATTGAGCTGAAATTCTCCAGCCAGGGAGGGCAGGGGGAGTTGATAGCTTTTTTCGCTGTTACTCCAGAGCCAGCGGCGCTTGTCATCGGTCACGCCAGCAGTCATCTTGTAAAAAAAGTCCGTATTGAGCTGCAACAGCTTTGCGCCAATACGCCCGGCTTCAGAACGGATTGAGTCAGGCGGATTGGGATCACCACTAATCACGGGTCGCTGCGCTCGCATAATGCCGGATTTTTCGATTGCAATCAGCTCCCGGTCATTGCCAAGCCAGTCACTATGATCAATATCAATACTGCTGATGAGAGCAAGCGATGCATCCCACAGATTAGCGGCATCAAGTCGTCCACCCAGACCGACTTCAAGAATGGCAACATCAACCTGCTTCCGGGCAAAGATCAGCATTGCAGCAAGAGTACCAAATTCAAAATAACTCAGGCTGATATGACCACGCGCCGCTTCAATCTGCTCAAAGGCATTGATGATTAACTGGTCAGATGCCTCTTTCCCATTGAGCTTAATGCGCTCATTATATCTGAGCAAATGAGGCGATGTATAATTGCCGGTTTGATAGCCCTGTGCCCTGTAGATCGCATCCAGCATGGCAACACAGGAACCTTTGCCGTTTGTACCCGCAACCGTGATGAGCGGGAAATCTGTTGTGAGCAGATTCAGCCTGGCGGCAACCTGACGGATTCTGTCAAGCCCCAGATCAATTTCGGTTGAATGCAGTGTTTCCTGCCAGCTTAGCCATTCAGCCAAAGATTTTTTTGTCAATGATTCTTTCATTATCTAAAGTTTCAAACAAGAGCGTGCAAGCCAGCAGCCAGGAAATACGTGAGCCAAGGAAACGCGCAAGCCAAGGAAACGCGCGAGCCAAGGAAACGCGCGAGCCAAGGAAACGCGCGAGCCAAGGAAACGCGCGAGCCAAGGAAAGTGTAAACTAAAAAACTGTATTCGTGTTAATTTCTTTCTTTAAAATCTCTGCGGTTTTCTGCGCAACTGAGGACAGAGCAACGTAGTGCAATTCCCGTATTCCGCAGGCTTCATACGGGCTACGTTGCTGTTCTCTATCCTCTGTTCTCTGACTCACCCATCCCCCCCTTTTTTTACATATTTTAGGGTGTTCCTTAAATGGAAAAAATGAAAATAAGTACTTTGTTTCCTGTTTTTTGATATTCAAGGCATTGCGACGGGAGCATAGTGGGCTATGTGACCAAAGCAATAACGAAGAAGATCAGAAAACAGGGGGCTAAATTGTTAGATTAATTTTGAGCGGGTACTTAGGAGCCTGTCCGAGAACTGGGATTGAAGCGAAAATTTCAGAATTGTTATAAGGTGAGTTTATCAAGAGAGGCGAATAGTCGCTCTATTTAACGAACTTGATAAGCTCAGATTATGATGATTGTGGGATTTGCAGTCAATTTCTAGTTCTCGGACAGGCTCTTAGGGACGCCCTTTATTTTTAGTTCTTAAACAGGCTCATTACCTGCTTTCCATTTGATATTGCAACCGAGTGAGGGCTTCTGGTTTTCAGGTGAGGGCTTGCCTGCAAGCAGGCTCTCTACTGCGTTTTGCAAATCAATGCCTGTTACCGGTATGTCTTTATTGGGTCTGGCATCATCAAACTGCCCCCGGTAATACAGTTTGTGATCTGCATCGAACAGATACAAATCAGGGGTACAGGCTGCTTTGTATTGTTGGGCAACTTCTTGTGTTTCATCATAAAGATAGGCAAAGCTATAGTTATATTTTTGAGAATCTTCAAGCATTTTTTCAGGGCTGTCCTCTGGATAATTTGCAACATCATTTGCATTGATTGCAATTACCTCAACGCCTTTCTTCTGAAATTCTTTTGCCAGTTTTGCGAAGACTTCTTTAATCAGAATAACATAAGGGCAATGGTTACAAATAAAGGCAATGATGACGGGCTTGTCTTTATAGTCAGACAGGCTAACCTGTTCTTGTGTTGCGGGATTTAATAAGGAAAAATCTGGAGCCTGAGTGCCAAGTTCCAGCATATTTGAAGGGGTTCGAGCCATATTTTACTACCCGGAAAATTATTTCATAAGCCTTGAATAAAGCGAAATATGCCCTGAATCCTTGTTAGTTGCAAGGATTCAGAGCCTGTATGATTATTTGATCGTTAATATTTGTTGCATTTCAACATTGCTTAAATTTGCAAGTGTGATTGGATCAACTTCCTTGATTTTCTTTGAAGCAGCCCTTGTTTTACTCTTATTGCTGTTAGTTCTGGTTTTATGCACTCCCAATAGCTGTGCAGCAGCGGCTAGTTGCCTGTAGTCCATCTGTCTGCTTTTTGACGTTGTTGTTCTGGTCGCTCTGATTGGTTTTGCTGCCCTGTTTAAACTTGCGTAAACTGGTTTTGGAATATTCCTCATGTGAGCAGGTGTATACCGATAGTGACCTGTAATGGGAAATCTAAACAGTACATCTTCCATTTGTGGGCCATTCGCAATATTGTGTACGATCATAAAGCGATTTGGGTCTTCATGCGAGCGTTTGTTTACAACGATACCGATATGCGGCAAATCTTTCCCAACCATCCAGGTTACCAGATCACCAGGTCGGTAATCTCTGGGATTGTGTGTGACAGGTAAAGCTGCGCCACGGCGTTGGAAGAAGGTTCTGAGGTTATAGACTCGACGGTGGTCGATATTGGGATCCGGTTTGGATAAACCCCATTTTCTTATATTTGGATATGCGCTGAAAGCTGCGCTCATATCATTATGTACCTGTTGTTGCAAATCAATGCCTAATCTTCGATATGAACGAATAACAACGTCGGTACAAACACCAACATTTGGTGGAACATCTCCCCAGGGATAGGCTATTTTATAATATGAACCATCATATCTGACGCGCGACCTTAAACGTGATAAAGCGGCATTAGACAATTTATTTGAAAAGGAATTGTCTATCCTTCTAAGGTATTGTCTCCTTCTCGGAACAACCTGTCTAAAAACAGGTCTGCGTTTTTCATAAACAACGCGAATTGCTCTTGGTCTTTTTACACCTCTTGTTACTTTTCTTGAGGGTGAATATCTTTGTTGATGCTGTTGTTCTGGTTGTTGTTTATGTTGGGTTATTATGGCTTTTTTTGGTTTTGCCGGTTTTTTGACTTGATTACTGGAACAGGCAGTCAGACTTATTGATACTATAATTAGTGAATATACAGAAATTTTTTTTAACACGGTATTCCCCTTGTTGTGTATTTTTCTATAGAGATTAAGCTATAGATACTGAGCACAAGCTGAATAAATAAAAAAACAAACAATCCTTTGCGTTGATTTTATGGGCAATTACAAAAAAAATTATTGCTACCACTATTCTCTACCCCCTGAGAATATAAAATAAATAATTAAAAATCAGTAACTTTTTATTATAAAATGCTCAAATTTTACTCTATAGCTTCATCCATTTTTGATATTTATGTTTTACCTACAGTACCTTAGATGCAGATAATTAAAGAAATTCAATTTTTTACTGATTCAGCCTGTATAACACTGTTTCATTAAATCAATGAAGCGTTCTGCTGATGTTGAAAGAAATTTACCCTTTCTTGTTACAATGCCGTAGCTACGCTTGGGAAAATAGTGATCCAGAGGAATAATGGTGAGTTCTTTTCTGTCTACTTCGGTAATGCAAACGTCAGTCACGATTGAAATTCCCATGCCTATTTTTACATAGCGTTTAATAACTTCCCAACCGCCTGCTTCAAGCTTGACAGTATAATTGGTGTTATGCTGGGCAAAAACCATTTTTACAATCCGCCAGGTGCTTAAATGGCGTGGTGGCAGAATTAAACCGTAGGGGCTGATATCACTTAATTGTATATTTTCAAGTTTGGAAAGAGGGTGGTTTTTTGGGGCAATAAGAACGGGGTTATAGCTTACTACCGGTTCATAATCAATATCTTCCGGTATCTCCAGCATTGATCCAATTGCAATGTCAATCTCATTATTGCGTAACATTTCAAGCCCGTCTCTTCCCGTTTCATTGGCTAGTCTGATTTTTATTTCCGGGTATTGTTTGGTGAAATTTTGAACTGGTTTGGGCAGGACATACAGGATGGTTGATTCACCTGCTGCTATGGATAGTTCCCCGGAACTTAAATTTCCGCAATGTGCACTAAAGGTTTCATGCAAATGATCAATACTCTGAACAAGTGGTTCTGAAAGCTCATATAAAATTTTTCCTTCAACTGTGAGATTGATTTGTGGACCATTTCTTTCAAATAGAGTGACATCCATTTCCCGTTCTAACGCCTGAATTTGTAGCGAAATAGTGGGTTGGCTGGCAAACAGCCTTTCCGCAGCCTTTGTGACGCTACCGTATTTTGCAACCTGACAAAAAGCCCGCAGTTTTTTTAAACGATTTTGTTTGTAATAGATAGTCGTCATGGCAATTAGCTGATTCGTCTTGCTTTTACTAATAGAGAGGGTGTAATAATTAAGTGCAATTATAGTAAATTATTTTATATTTGTTTTATTCAATACTTCTATACTCAAGTTTCGAGTTCAAAAACAGCACAGAGACACTGATTCCAGTCATTCAGTCTAACGTACCCGCTCAAAATTAATCTAACAATTTAGCCCCTGTTTTCTGATCTTCTTCGTTATTGCTTTGGTCACATAGCCCACTATGCTCCCGTCGCAATGCCTTGAATATCAAAAAACAGGAAACGAAATTTTGTTAAATTAATTTTGCTTGGATACTTAAGTAACACAGAGAGTCGCAGAGTTTTTCGCAGAGAACCACGCAGTTAACAAAAAGTATCAACGAAATAGTGTGCAAACGAAAAATAGTGCAAACGAAAAATAGTGCAAACGAAGGATAGCGAACGCATTAAGCGGCTACTGATGAGAGGCTTAAACACCTGTTTGACCACTATTCCAGAGTAAAAAATATT
>JALVDQ010000329.1 GCA_027008885.1 Thiotrichaceae bacterium
GGTTCACCCACCAGTGTTGTTACGCCACCTAACGCGGTTCCTACCACGCCATGCATGACCAGGGAGCGCAAAAAGCTGCGAAATTCTTCAAGTGATTCGCCACCCATTTCCTTGCGGTCAAAGGTTTCGTTCTCGTTATAGTCAATGCCAATGGTTGAATGCACTTTTTCATAAACGCCATACAAGGCGATAAAAACAGAAATCAGAACGGCTGTCACCGTTAATGCATCAAGAAAGGCAGACAGAAAAGCAGCAGCAACAGAAAACATCAGGGAAAGTGCAATTTTGTTTTCTACTTTCAGGAGGATTTTCCCGAAGATAAAAACCAGTAAAGGCTGCATGAAATAGATAAAACTGACCATAAAAACCAGCAACAGAATAACCCCAAGATTTTGCTGGATTTCATGCCACACAGTTTCGGGTGAGGTTAAATTCAGAATCAGTGCGGCAATCGCAAGCAAGCCTCCCGATTGCAAGGGGTAGCATTTTAAAGCCATTGCCAGGGTTAGAATAAACATGGCAACAAAAGCCCAGCCAGCAATGTATTTGCCAAAAACAAGAGTTAGCGGGAAACTGATGGCAAGAAAAGCCAAAATCAATATCTTGAACCAGCCAGGGCTTGATCCTAAAAAGCTTTTGTAAACAATGCTTAGCATATTATGAAGTTTTCCTGATAATAATTTTTATGAATTAAAGTCTGAATCTATTGCTTTGAATATTTACCTGAATCAGTGAGCCTATAGACTCTCGGAGCATTTTTTATGCCTAAAGAATGAAGAATATAGTATAAAACTGATATTAAAAACCTTTTTTATTTTAGAGGTTTTAATGCGAATTAGCGATTGGCATAATAAGTACCCGTTCAAAATTAATCTAACAATTTAGCCCCTGTTTTCTAACCTTCTTCGTTATTGCTTTGCTCACATAGCCCACTATGCCCACTATGCCCACTATGCTCCCGTCGCAATGCCTTGAATATCAAAAAACAGGAAACGAAATTTTGTTAAATTAAATTTTGTTTGGGTACTTAGAGACAGAATGACAATGTGTATAATGTGTAAACAAGCATAAATAAATCAAAAGGATTGTATGGCAACACTATTCGCCTCACTCTTAAGTGACTGGAAAAAGCGTTTTACGCCCTTTACGCAGTGGATGGGGGAGTTAAGAGATTATAAAGTCATCAAGGCTGATTTAATTGCGGGGCTAACAGTCGCATTGGTGCTGGTTCCACAGTCCATGGCGTATGCGCAACTTGCCGGGCTTCCTGCCTATGTCGGTTTATACGCTTCCTTTCTGCCTGTCATCGTGGCATCTGTTTTTGGCTCATCACATCAACTGGCAACAGGACCTGTGGCTATCGTATCGCTAATGACCGCGACAGCACTTGAGCCTTTGGCTTTAACCCCGGATGGTTATCTCGCCTATGCCGCAATTCTGGCAATGATGGTGGGTATTTTCCAGTTATCTCTGGGCTTGTTGCGTCTGGGTATTCTGGTCGATTTTTTGTCTCATCCAGTGGTACTCGGGTTTACCAATGCCGCCGCGTTAATCATTGCCAGCTCGCAAATTGGTAAAATCTTTGGGATAGCAACACGCAAGGGAGAGCATCATTACCAAACGCTTTGGAATCTGCTTCAGGATATACCGCAAACTCATTTAATTACGCTAGTGATGGGCGCATTTTCGATTATTTTACTGCTCGTTCTTAAACGCATTTTACCGCGTTTGCCCAATATTTTGATAACCGTGGTTATTTGTACTTTTTTGGCTTATTTTCTGAATTATGAAGCACATGGTGGTGCTGTTGTCGGGCTTGTACCAAGCGGTTTGCCCGGCTTTAAATTGCCCAATGTTGAATTTAGCCAGGTCATGCATTTAATCGTTTCTGCAAGTATTATTGCTCTTCTTGGCTTTGTTGAGGCAATCTCCATCGCAAAAGCGATAGCATCTGAAACACGTCAACGACTTTCGGCAAACCAGGAGCTTGTGGGACAAGGTTTAGCCAATATAACGGCATCTCTATTTCAGGGTTATGCGGTTTCCGGTTCATTTTCCCGTTCTGCGGTTAATTTTTCTGCGAATGCCAAAACAGGATTTTCATCTGTTGTGGCAGGTACCCTGGTTGCCCTGACATTGTTATTTTTAACGCCCCTGTTACATCATCTGCCACAGGCAACACTGGCAGCGGTGATTATGGTTGCTGTTGCTGGTTTAATTAAAATCGAACCGATTCAACATGCCTGGAAAGTTTTACCCCATGATGCTCTTATAGCCATAGCTGTCTTT
>JALVDQ010000330.1 GCA_027008885.1 Thiotrichaceae bacterium
AAATCAGGTCAAGAAATTCAGTCGCGGCAGGCATACCTTTTTCTGCCAGTTGCAATAATAAATGGCGCGCGACGCGCAAGCCTTCATTGATATTAAACTGCCCCGTAAGGTCAGGATCATTGATCAGACCTTTCCAGCCGATGTTGGTGCGAGGTTTTTCAAAATAGACGCGCATAATAATATGCAGTTGCTCACCCAGTTCTTCACGCAGAACAGCCAGTTTATCAGCGTATTCAAGTGCTGCCTCGGTATCATGGATGGAACAGGGACCAACCACCACAATCAGGCGATCATCTTCGCCATGAAGTATTTTGTGCGCTGCCTGACGTGCATGATAAACCGTTTGTGCTGCCGCTTGCGTAATGGGATAACTTTGAAATAATGTCACAGGCGAATGCACTTCCTCCATGCCTGTGATACGAAGGTCATCAGTTTGAAATTTACTCTCTGATAATTTGCTCATTGTTTTAGCCGTCTTTATATAATCTTCTTTGCCCGTTAGCCACAATTACTGTTGCTGCTGCTTTTTGTCTACCGCCAGCCTGAGTTGTTCAAGCAGGTTTTTCAAGCGTTTGTGTTTGATTTTCATTGAGGCGGAATTGACAATCATGCGTGAACTAATATCTGCCATGTGTTCCAGCGGAACCAGTCCATTTGCTTTCAGGGTACTGCCTGTTTGCACCACATCCACGATAATATCAGAAAGACCCACAATAGGCGCAAGCTCCATTGAGCCATAAAGCTTGATAATTTCAATCTGGCGTCCCTGCCGGGCAAAATAGTTGCGCGTACAGTTGACAAATTTGGTGGCAACTTTGATCTGTCCATCTGGCAGGGGTTTGTCTGCAAGACCCGCTGTCATTAGCCTGCATTTGGCAATCTGCAAATCAAGCATTTCATACAAGCCTTCACCGCCATGCTCCATGAGTACATCTTTTCCTGTCACACCCAGGTCGGCAGCACCATATTGCACATACACAGGGACATCCGTTGCACGAATAATCACCAGCTTGATGTTATCGTGATTGGTGTCGAGAATCAGTTTACGACTGGTTTCCGGGTCATCCAGTGCTTCAATACCTGCAACTTTGAGCAGGGGCATGGTTTCCTTAAAAATACGACCTTTTGAGAGGGCGATTGTGAGAGTATCTTTCATTTTTAAAACAGTCCGTTATGTAATACGCTTGATTTTTGCGCCCACTGCACTTAATTTTTCTTCGATTTTTTCATAACCACGATCAGTATGATAGATGCGATCAACAATGGTCACGCCTCTGGCTGCCAGACCTGCAAGAATCAGGCAGGCGGAGGCGCGCAAATCGGTTGCCATCACAGGAGCACCGCGTAGCGATGGCATTCCGGCAACTATCGCGGTATTGCCTTCAAGACGGATATTAGCCCCCATACGCATGAGTTCCGCGACATGCATCATGCGGTTTTCAAAAATATTCTCAACGACTACCCCGATGCCCTCAGAAACACAGTTCATCGCCATAAACTGTGCCTGCATATCGGTTGGAAAACCCGGATGTGGCTCGGTACGAATATCCACTGCCTTGAGTTTACGACCGCGCATATCCAGCTCTATCCAGTCATCACCCACCTCTACGCTGGCACCTGCCTGGCGAAATTTCTGCAACACAGCATCAAGTGTGGCAGGTGCCGCTTTTAAACATTTTATCCGCCCACCTGTAATGGCGGCGGCAGCCAGATAAGTACCCGTCTCAATACGGTCTGGCAATACCGAATAATCAATTCCCCTGAGTTTTTTAACGCCTTCTATGGTAATGGTATTGGTGCCCGCACCCGTAATTTTTGCCCCCATTTGATTAAGGCAATTTGCCAGATCAACGACCTCAGGCTCGCGTGCTGCATTTTCAAGAACGCTTGTGCCTTCTGCCAATACCGCTGCCATTAATAAATTTTCAGTACCGGTAACGGTCACCGCATCCATAACGATGCTTGCCCCCTGGAGCTTGTCAGCCCTGGCGCGAATAAAACCTTCATCAACGCTAATCTCAACGCCCATTGCCTCAAGCCCGCTAAGGTGAATATTCACCGGACGGCTACCAATGGCGCAACCACCTGGCAGGGAAACTTCAGCATAACCATAGCGAGCAACCAGAGGACCAAGTACCAGAATCGAGGCACGCATGGTTCGCACCAGTTCATAGGGTGCAATCTGGTTTTTAATGCTTGATGTATCCGTGCTGATATTATTATTCTTGTCTGTTTTTACAGTGACTCCCATGCCCTCGATCAGGGAAGCCAGTGTTTTTACGTCTTTT
>JALVDQ010000331.1 GCA_027008885.1 Thiotrichaceae bacterium
CTCGCAGCCATGTGCAAACCGTTAATAAAAACACAAAAGCATCAGGCTGCGAAACCCATGTTCAAAATCAGAAACAAGCTGCCGCAATAAACCTGTGTCATGCATCATACTACTTAAAATATGTAAAAACAGGGGGGATGGGTGGCAGAAGACAGAGAACAGAGAACAGTTGCGTAGGGCTGGAGCAACCATGCGCAAGCAACCGAATCCTGGTTGCTTGCGCAAAGTTACAGCGACTCTACCTAACTATTGCTGGCTCACATAAAACTTGATAAGGGCTGTGCGATCCTCTTCAGAGAGCTTTTTAAACCTTTTCTTCATTTTTCTGGGTATATCCCGTTCTTGTGCTGCTATTTTGTCAAATTCTTTTTGCAGATAAGCTTCCCACTGCCCTGCTAGTATTGCAGCATCATCGCTGGCATTTGAGCCATTATCAGAATGGCATTTTTCACATTTTTTCTTGTGCAGTTTCGCGCCCTTTTTTGCCAAAGCTTTGTCAATCGGCTGTTTGACTGGCTTGAATGTTTGGGCAGCAAGAAAAGCACTTATCTTTTTAATATCATCATCACTGATTTTACTGGCAATTTCACCCATATCGGTTTCTTTGCCACCTTCGGGGGTATATTTATCACCCTTGCGATCCCCTGATTTGTATTGAGACAATATGTCTTCAATCGCATCAGCGGAGAAACCTGCAATAGATGGGACTTTTTCATCTTTACTATTGCCATCGTCACCGTGGCAACTACCACATTTTTCTTTTACCAACGCAGCATCATCAGCACTTGCGACAGAAAAAGAGAAAGCAGTGGTTACGCTAAAAAGGAGAGAGAGGACAATTTTTTTATAATACATAATTTGGTTTCCTGGGGTAAATTAATGACGTCAAAACTTGGTAAAATCTATAATGAAATAGATCGCATGCCAAGCATTAATTTTCTGATTTCTCTCCGGATTATGGCGCTCATGGAATTTACCGTTTTTAATTCCTGGACAGGCTCAGTCTCTGTCTTCTGCCCTCTGTTCTCTGTCTTCTGCCACCCATCCCCCCTGTTTTTCACATATTTTTCCCGTAGTTGAGGAACAAAACACAGGAACACTGCTTAACTATGTGCAATTCCCGTATTCCGCAGGCTTCATACGGGCTACGTTGCTGTCTTCTGTCCACTGTTCTCTGTCCTCTGTCCTCTGACACGCCCATCCCCCCTGTTTTGACATATTTATCTGTTTTGTCGAATTACGCTATGCTGTGTAACTATGTATTGAGTTATAAATCAGAGAAACTCGATCGCTTATAAAAGCGGCAGTACATATTCTTCAAAATCTTCATTTTGCATGCTGCCCCGATGGATATAAACAATGCTTCCATCTTTGTCGATAAGCAAAGTGTAGGGGACGATTTGCTGCTCATCTCCAAACTTTTCCAAAAGCTTTGCGCCTTTTTGTTGGGAAATCACCATTGTTGGGTAATTGATCTCCAAAGAGCGTTCTACATTTTTTAGCTTGTCCTTGTCATCGAGTCCTATACCAATAATTTGCAAACCTTTATCAGCGTATTTTTTCTGATATCTTACAAAGCGGGGAATTTCAAACTGGCAGGGCGCACACCAGCTTGCCCAAAAGTTTAGCAGAATAACCTTGCCTTTCCAGTAACTTAGCGAGCGTGTTTCGCCTGTTGTTGTCGGCAACTCAAAAGCTGCCATTTCCCAGATATTATTGTTTTTTTCAGTTGGAACTGCAGTGTTCGTTGTCTCAACTGTTTTTCTGCTATCAGTCTCTGATGATTTTGAATCCTGGGCAAACAACAAGCGCCCACTTAAAGTAATCGACAATAAAACCAGACCAGGCAGGAGAAAAAAATAGTTTAAAACAAGGTTTTTACTAAACATTATGTAGCTACGACATTATTTAGTGATCGAATGACTAAGTCTTGCTTCCTTAATCACGGTTTCTTTGTTTTTTTGATTTGCTTTGTTTTCCAGCAAGTTCCAGACAATCTTGTATTTATTTTGTAATTCTGCCAGATATGTATGCATTTTTTCATTAATAAGCAATTGCTTAACCTTGTCTTTCATACTAACAAAGCGACGCACACCACCCGGGCGGCGGTCTATAATAGTCGCAATAATAAAGCCTTTTTTGGTTTCGATGATATCGCTTGCCTTGCCGTCTTCAAGGTCTTTTATGGCATTTTCAATAAGAGGGTTACCACTGTGCTCGCGCACCCAGCCCATATCGCCCCGATGTTGGCGACCATAGGGGTCTATACTGATTTCACCAGCCAGTTT